>NZ_KV820918.1:0-270 GCF_001815505.1 Staphylococcus sp. HMSC072B07
AAAACACAGAGATTAAGCAGCATAAAGTTGCTTGATCTCTTTTTTTGGATTAGCTGCAAAAAGATTTGTACATAAAATGATACGACTGCGTAAATTACCAAAATTTCTATAACCAAAAGATATTCTCTGTATCAGCTTTATTTTAGTATTTATTCCCTCAAGTGGACCGTTGGTCAAGTTACTGTATTCAAAAGTATTTCTTATCATACTATTGTGCTTTCTAAGTGTCTTAACAGCTGTTTGAAGTTTAGGAGCAACGCTATTGATTTC
>NZ_KV820919.1:0-35235 GCF_001815505.1 Staphylococcus sp. HMSC072B07
GCCGACAAGTCCGTAGGACTTTGTCGACAGTCTGTGAAAACCACACCGTGGTTTTCTTTTTTTATGCAGTTTGGTACAATTTTAAAGTTTTGTAAAGAAGCGGTTATTTAATCAAATACGGGTAGAGCCACATAAGGAGGGATTTATATTGGACCTTTATGCTGGTTCTTTTTTTATGTCTCAAAATACTAAGACTGAGATGCATTGTTAAAAGGGCCACACTGACACGGTTTATGAAACATAATGTATATATTCTCTAAAAAATGAATAAAATTTTTTCTTTGGGATTTAAAGCACATTAAATTCGCTTATTATTCATAGTTTATACATGTAAACCCCATATAAATGTATTAAATATACAGAAACATGTAATGAATAAAAAGATAAGTGTGAAAAGTACAACAGTTGTAATGTGATTTAATTCACATGAGTATCATTTGAAAGGGCTTACAATATAGATAAATAAAACAAGGAGGTTTCACAAATGAATGAACATCCAATTAAAGTAAACAGTGAGATCGGTAAATTAAAAACGGTATTACTTAAACGACCTGGTAAAGAATTAGAAAATTTAGTACCTGAGTATTTAGGAGAATTATTATTTGATGATATCCCGTATTTAAAAGTAGCACAAGAAGAGCATGACAAATTTGCACAAGTGCTACGTGACGAAGGCGTAGAAGTGCTTTATTTAGAAAAATTAGCTGCAGAAGCCATTGAAGATCCAAAAGTACGTGAACAATTTATTGAAGATGTATTAGCGGAATCTGAAGATACATTATTAGGCCATGAAGAAGAAGTAAAAGAGTTATTCGAAACATTAAATAACGAAGACTTAATCGAAAAAGTAATGGCAGGTGTTCGTAAAGAAGAAGTAAGACAAGACCATGCACACTTAGTAGAGTATGTGGACGATTCTTATCCATTCTACATGAACCCAATGCCAAACCTTTACTTCACACGTGACCCACAAGCGTCAGTAGGTAATGGTATGACAGTTAACCGTATGTTCTGGCCAGCACGTCGCAGAGAGTCTATCTTCATCACTTATATTTTAAAACATCACCCAAGATTCAAAGATGCTGATATTCCAGTATGGTTAGACAGAAACTCACCTTACAACATTGAAGGTGGAGACGAATTAGTTCTTTCTGAAGAAGTAATCGCAATCGGTATCTCTGAAAGAACATCAGCACAAGCGATTGAAAAATTAGCACGTCAAATCTTTGCGAACCCAGATTCAAAAATCAGAAAAGTTGTTGCGATTGAAATCGCGAATACACGTGCATTCATGCACTTAGACACAGTATTCACAATGATTGACTATGATAAATTCACAATCCACTCAGCTATCGAGAAAAAAGGTGAAGACATGAATATCTTCACACTTGAACCAACTGAAGATGGCAAAGATATCACAATCACACGTACACACAATTTAAAAGAAACATTAAAAGACGCGTTGAATTTAGACCACATCGACTTCATTCCGACAGGTGACGGTGACCGCATCGTAGGACCTCGTGAACAATGGAACGACGGATCTAACACATTAACAATCCGTCCAGGTGTCGTTGTTACTTACGACCGTAACTATGTATCTAACCAATTATTACGCGACAAAGGCATTAAAGTTATCGAAGTAACAGGTAGTGAATTAGTTCGCGGACGCGGGGGCCCACGTTGCATGAGCCAACCGTTATACCGTGAAGATATCTAATTCTAAAGTATACAGTGCTTTAAGTGATAAGGATTGCATCAATAGAGGCAGTTTAGCGTCATCACTTAAAGCCTGGCTTTAGATTGAATACTGCTTTGACTTAATTTGATACCTATTCACGGCGACATGTTTGTACATGGCCTATGATTTTGGAAATAGCAAGAGGCGCAGGCCCTTTAAAACAATTAAAGCAGTATAGCGTCAAAAAATAAATAAATTGACAACACATGCTTTGAGAGAGTCTCAAGCATTAAAGGAGTTTTGAAGATGAGCGGAGAACAAAGTAAACTCAGTAAAACGGCTTTAATCGGTCTGGTCGTTGGTTCAATGATCGGCGGCGGCGCCTTTAATATTATCTCTGACATGGGCAGCAATGCCGGCGGATTAGCAATTATCATCGGATGGATCATTACAGCTGTAGGTATGATATCACTCGCATTTGTATTCCAGAACTTAACAAATAAACGTCCTGATTTAGACGGCGGTATTTACAGTTATGCACGTGCCGGTTTCGGTGACTTCGTCGGTTTCTCCAGTGCATGGGGATACTGGTTCGCAGCATTCTTAGGGAACGTTGCATATGCCACGTTGCTGATGTCAGCAGTCGGCAACTTCTTCCCGATATTTAAAGGCGGCAACACACTTCCAAGTATTATCGTAGCCTCCATTTTACTTTGGGGTGTACACTTCCTGATTCTGCGAGGCGTAGAAACAGCAACCCTAATCAACAGTATTGTCACAGTTGCCAAGTTAATTCCTATCTTCCTAGCGATTGTATGTATGATCGTCGCATTTAACTTTGACACGTTTATGGCCGGTTTTGCAGGAATGAAAGGCAACATCGCATTACCAATCAACTTCTCAAACATTATGGAACAAGTGAGAGGTACAATGTTGATTACAGTATGGGTATTCACTGGTATTGAAGGTGCGGTTGTATTCTCAGGCCGTGCTAAAACGAAGAAAGATGTGGGTACAGCTACAGTACTCGGTCTATTGATTGTATTAGTGATTTACTTCTTATTAACTGTACTTGCACAAGGTGTTATCGAACAAAATCAAATCTCTGAATTAAGCAGTCCATCAATGGCAGCTTTACTTGCTCACATCGTCGGCCCATGGGGTTCAGTTGTGACAAACATTGGTTTAATCATCTCAGTACTTGGAGCTTGGTTAGGTTGGACATTGCTTGCTGGTGAGTTACCATTCATCGTCGCAAAAGATAAAATGTTCCCGAAATGGTTTGCGAAACAAAACAAAAATGGTGCACCAGTCAATTCACTCCTAATCACAAACATCTTAGTACAACTGTTCTTAATCAGTATGTTATTTACAGATAGTGCGTATCAATTCGCATTCTCACTCGCATCCAGTGCGATATTGATTCCATATGCATTCAGTGCATTCTATCAGTTCAAATATACATTGCAGTATGATCGTAAAAGCAACCTACAAATGGCAATCGGTATTATCGCTTCTATCTATGCGGTATGGCTCATTTACGCAGCAGGCGTGGACTACTTGCTACTGACAATGTTGCTATATGTACCTGGTCTGTTCGTTTACTGGATTGTACAACGCAACAAAGGTATCAAATTCATCACAAGAGACTACATTTTAATGGGATTCATTGTCATCTTTGCCATTCTTGGTTTAATAAGATTGTTCAGTGGCGCAGTAAGTGTCTTCTAATTACTGACGCATGAAATCCTGACAACAGATAAAGAAATGGCAGCCTGCAGGACCTCGCTACATCCTGTAAGCTGCCTTTCTATCTGTATACATAAGAATGTGTGTGCGAACGCAATATGATACAATAAACACGTTGCACATGTTGAAAAAAGGGCAGATATTTCAGCTGTCTCAATTAATAAAAACTATATTTTCAACACACATTCATGAAAAAGAGAGAAAGAGATGAGGTGAACGTGTATGAGCAATAGTACTGAAGATTATCAAGCGTCGATTCAAGCATTATCGAAAATATTAGAGGTACCATCAGGGCTGCTCGTTCCTCATCTTTCTGAGATTTATGTCAGGAACTATGAAAAAGGGCAAGTGATTTATTATCAAGGATCAGAAGCGGATAGTATCTATGTATTATTAGAAGGTTATGTATCAAGAGAAATGTTGAACGAAAACGGTGACGACTATTTAATGTTGAACCGACCGATTAATATGTTTCCTTTAAATCATTTATTCCATTCTGATCATTACCATGAATCATGTACAGCGCTCACAAGCAGCTTGATTGTCAGAGTACCTAAAAATGTCATTGAATATTTATGTAAAAACCACGAAGATACGTTTATTAAAATCTTTGATTTATTACGTACAGAAGCCAACCAAAACATTGAACGTAATATGGCTTTACTTGGTCGTAATGCCGAACAAAAGGTGATAAACACATTGCGCGTAATGTGCGAAACGGTAGGAAACGATCAAGGTGCTTATTACGAACTAGATAAGATTATGACTGTGACACTGTTAAGTGAGTTAGCAGGTGTATCAAGAGAAAAAGCCAGTCATGTGATCAGAGATTTAAGTAAACAAAATTTAGTGTTAAAAAATCATCAAACTTGGACTGTAAGTAAGTCCTTGTAGAAGAAGAGAGAAGCGGCATCCTTACTTTTGAACAAAGTAATCATGTCGCTTCTCTCTTTTCATTTATCTTTATTTAGCTCATCAAGGCTTCAATAATAAGTATTTCACATATTCTGCTTCTTCATTTGATTTCATTAACATCATAATAACATCATTACCACTGACTGTGCCCAAAACATGCGGCAGTTGCATTTGGTCAATACAGTAATTGATGGTACGGGCAAATCCCGGTTCTGTTTTAATTAGGATATAGCTGTCTTTAACGATAATAGAGTTAATACTATCGTCGCGATATTTCTTGAAAGCTTCACGAAAGCTGTTTGCTTCATTTTTTTCTGGTAATACATAATAAGAAGGGGCTGAGCCATTCGGAACTTTCGTCACTCTTAAATGTTGTAAATCTTTTGCGACTGTGGTCATACTGAAAATTAAATTGTATTGCTCTTCCATGATTTCAGCTAACTCACGTACTGTAGAAATCTTGTTATTCTTTAGTAATAATTTAATTAAATCAAGACGTTTCTCTCTTTCCATATCCTCATCCCTTAAATTAATAATTATACAGTATTATTGTATTCTATAAGTTAAGTGAACTCAAATCATTTTTGCTTATTTAACAATATTATCGCAAAGTGCTTTGAATAAATGAAAGAACTTGTTTGTAAGTTAGAAGTAATATTGAGATTAAATAATTAAAGTTTCTTAATAACTGAACGCCTTATTCAGTAAAAAAGAAGTGTACACGCGTTTTAGGTGTACACTTCTATTGTGTGGTTTCATTGTTATTTTACTGCTTTTAATAAAGTGCGATAAAGTGTTTCTGCAGTGTCTTCATCTTCAATATGATGAACATTCATGCGGCCATCTTTAAAGAGTGTGGCTTCATAACCGTCTACATTTAAAAGTTTGACGTAAGGATTCGCTTTAAGAATTTGACCTGGGAATAAGTCAGCGTTGTCAAAATGATCAGGTTTGAAGCGGAAGACGAATGTATCCCCGCAACTGCCTTCGATGACGTTTGATTGACGTTTACCTAGATATTCGTAATTACCTTGTGCACAGACTGTGCAATTAGGGTTTTTGAAGCGGCTGACATCCATAGATTGTTGTTTGACTTCAAAGGGTGACACCGTAATGAGTTTGCCAGAGAAGCCTGTGCCTGATACATAACGCATCAGCTCCGCAATCTGATAACTCACGACCTGCATAATGACAGGTGGTATCACACCATTAATTGCACAACTTTCTGCAGTTTCAGGTGTTTCTTCCATAAAACAACGTAAACAAGGACCTGTATAATCAATCGCATAGACAGAACCCTTACCTCCAACAGCTGCACCATAAATCCAAGGTAAATTTAATTTATGACAAACTTCATTAAATAAGAAGCGAATCGCAAAATGGTCCATTCCATCTAATAAAATATCTGGATTAATATCTTGAATCATCGTTTCAATATTTGTTGAAGTGATTTCTTCATAGATAGGATCTACTTCTACATTAGAGTTAATAACTTTTAGTTTATCTGCTAATGCATAGACTTTCGGACGCATTTCTGTGACATCTGTTTCATCATAAAGTGTTTGGCGATGAAGGTTGGTTAATTCAACAATATCCATATCGACGATGGTTAATTTGCCGATACCCATACGCACAAGTTGTTCAGCTATATGACTGCCAAGGGCACCCGCACCCATGACTAATACATGTGTGTGTTCAAGGTTGTGTTGACCTTGTGCGCCAAAAGGCGCAAAGCGTGTTTGGCGGCTATAGCGTTCGTTGAATTCTGGTGTTTCTGACGGTGTAGGCATTATAAGAATCCTAAACCTTCGGTAGGGCTTGATGCTTGTGCAGTATATTTAATTGGGATACGGCCAGCTTCATAACTTAAACGACCTGCTTCAACACCAAGTTTCATTGCTTCTGCCATTTTTACTGGATCTTTGGCACGTGATACAGCAGAGTTTAATAAGATACCATCTGCGCCAAGTTCCATCGCTTGTGCCGCATCTTTCGCTGAACCAATACCTGCATCAACGATAATCGGTACATTTGAATTCTTAATAATATAGCTTAGGTTTAATGGGTTGTTGATACCACGGCCTGTACCTATAGGTGAAGCTAAAGGCATTACCGCATGAACACCTAATTCTTCTAAACGTTTGGCTAATACTGGGTCTTCAGAGATATAAGGACATACAATGTAGCCACGTTCTAATAAAATTTTACATGTTTCATACGTCGCAATCGGATCAGGTAGTAATGTTTCATCGTCACCGATAATTTCGACTTTAATCATGTCGCAAACACCTGCGTGTTTTGCGATTTCTGCGATACGAACAGCTTCTTCAACTGTTTTCGCACCAGCTGTATTAGGGAACGTAACGAAGTCTTTTAAGTTAACGTTCGCAAGGGGGTTCGGTAAGTTTTTGTCATAGAGATTCATACGACGTACCGCAAATGTCAGTACGTTTGTACCTGAAGCTTCGATAGCTTTCGTTTGTACATCTTCATTTTCAAATTTTCCTGTACCGAGTAATAATCTTGATTCCATTTCATAAGGTCCAATTTTTAACATATTATCCGCCTCCAACAAATTCTAATAGTTCTAAACGATCATCTTCGCGTACGATTTGGTTTGCGAAGTCTTCACGTTGTATTAAGTTTTGGTTATGTTCTGCGATGACACGTTTTTTGTCGAGTTCTAAATGATCTAAAATATCTTGAATTGTGACTTCAGTATCGAATGTGAACGGATCACCATTAATGATGCACTTCATGTTTCTCCCTCCTTAATTCAAATTGAAAGGGTTCGAGTGTTTGTGGACGATGTCCAGTCGCAACCCATTCGGCCATTAATTCACCGATAACAGGTGATAATAAAATACCATTACGGTAATGGCCAGTGATAATCCATAATCCTTCTTGTACTTCATCCATAATCGGCTGTTCTTCTTTAGTCCATGGACGAATACCTGACCAGTATTTGAGTTCTTTGCTTCCCGCAAGTTCAGGCACACGTTTAATCGCTTCTTCTAATAACCATGTTTTACCTTGTTCAGATACACCGACAGAGTAATCATCAAAGTAGCTTGTTGCGCCGATTAAGAAACGATGCGGGGGTTTAGGTACGATATAGCATCCGTTAGTCATAAATAACGTTTGTTTTAAATCTAAGTCTTCATTTTCAACGAGCAAGACTTCGCCTTTAACGCCGCTGACTGCTTCTTGAATGTCTGGTTGTTCTGAGACATTGCCAGCCCAAGCACCTGTAGCTTCAATTACTTTATGTGCTTTTGTTAAAGTGCGACGTCCGTTACGCTCTGCCTCAATATCATAACCTTCACCGACACGATGAATTGCGGTTACGTTCGTGTGTGAGAAGCGATCAATATTTGGTGCGTTTTCGAGTGAAGCATGAAGCGCCTTAGTATAATGATTGGCATTGATTTGATGATCGTGCGGCACAAACATCATGGCTTCTGTACTTTTAACTAAATGATTGGTCAGTAATGCTAAATCAGTATCTGATAAATCTTGAACATCCTCATCATGTGAATGAAGAAATGCATATTGTTGTTTCAATGATGGGACATCTTCTGTTTGAGTGGCTAACTTAATCAGGCCATTTTGTTGGTACTGAATATCAATACCTGTTTCTGAAAATAAGTCTGTACTTAATGCGTTGAACTTAGCACGGGATGTAAGTGCTAAACGAAAGAGGGGGCTATCCTCTTTAAATTCATTTTGTGCACCTAACATACCGCCTGCTTTATAAGAGGCATGTTTGCCTTCGATATCACGGTCGATTAATGCGATAGATAAACCACTGTCTTTTAAATGTCTTGCGATAGACATTCCGATGACGCCTGCTCCGATAATGGCTAAATCATACATAATGTTCACCTTCCTTGAGGGTGCGAAGTGTTTGTATATCATGTTGTAAGAAGAAAGAAATGGCTGCGATACCACTAAAACCATGCGACACTTGTGATAAGGTATTTTCGTTAATACCGCCAAGTGCGATGGTAGGCATATCTACTTGTAAGGCATCTGATATTTCAGATGGCGTACGTGGCGGTAAACCTGGTTTAGAACCGGTCTCGAAAAGATGACCGAATAACACAAAATCTAAGTGATGATTTTTAGCGGATTGAATTGTATCTTTATGATGTGTAGACATGCTGACACATGCATCTGGATACTTGTTTTTAAATTCAAAGGCACGCTCGTCCATCTCTTTAAAATGAATACGCTTTAAATCAAAATTTTCAAATAGTTTTATATTGGAATGCGCAGTGATTTTAGCTTTAGGAAATCCAGCATCTAGTAAGCGTTGAATATCCGTAGCTTGAGTTGCTTGGTCAGTACGTACAATTAAACAGTCAATCACAGGCGCTATTTCAACATATTGAGCTATGGTTGTTTTTGTGAGTTCATATGGCGTTATCGCGACCCACACGATGGATTCACCTTCTTTAATCAATAAGTCGCAAGAAAAGCGAAATAAAAAAACGCTATTTCCATATAAGAAAATAGCGCATTAAACGTACAATACGCCACTTTCCTACGCTAGTATAAACTAGATCAGGTTCCAAGAATTTCCTTATCATACATAAGGATCTCAGCCTGTAGGAACAGGCACTTCCAGTGGACTTATTGAAATTATTTGATTCATAGTATTTCAGGAAGTCATCATATTCAATACTTTAACTAATCGTGTAGCGAGGCGTTAACGTATTGGACTGACTTTTTCATTCTTGAAATATAACTTCCTTCTATATACAAACACATCATAAATCACTTGCATTAAAATTGCAATAGCGAATCGCTTTCATTGTAGGTTTTTACTGCTTACAAGTAAGACTATTGAAACAAGCAAATACAGCCGTTAATACGTGTGATACAATGAGAAAAAACATAAGGGGATATACATGAAACATATATTCAAAAGTGCAGTTGTATCACTTGCGGTTGTGGCTAGTTTAACTTTAACAAATACAGAAACGTTAGCAGCAGGTAGCTATTATTATAATGGGATGACGGATTATAATGCGTCTAAAGCTTATCCTAAAACAAAGCGAATTTCTAATAATGATGTACAAATTAAACACATCGCAAATGCATACAAAGGAAAATATAAAGCAGTAGGACGTATTAGTAATAAAGATGGTTGGAAAGGTAAAGGTAAAGACAGTATGGGGACAGGGACTGTTATAGGACCTTATACATTAATTACCAATGCACACGTGATAGATGATGCTAAAGGTGCGGCAGCTAATCCTAAATATATTACGTTTGATTTAAATCGCGATGGTAAGGCAAAAACTTATACTTTCCACGCAACAAAAGTAGTTAAAGTACCTGAAGCAGATGTCGCATTAGTCTATACCAAAGAAAAGCTGACGAACTACACACAAGCATTACCTCTTGCGTCGAATTCACAAATCAACAACTTAACTTATAATCGCAATCTCTATTCAGTAGGTTATCCATGGCAAAATGGAGATAATACAAAATCCTACTGGAGTAAATTAAAATTCATACAAAAATCTTCAAACGGAACAGAACTACAAACCAAAGATAAATTCCGTGCAGGTGCTTCAGGATCAGTCATGGTTGATGGTAATTATCGTATCTATGGATTACGCACATACGGCTATAACCTCTGGGGTACATCACCTTATAATTACGCCAAAGTTGAAATGGCAGGCGGAGAAGCGTTAAATGGATCAACAGGAAGTTTTGTGAGAAGTCATATTAGATAGACTTTAAATACAATCTCTTTAAAAGTGTGAAATGAGTCGCACGGATTAGGGGGATTGTGTTTTTTGTTTTTTATTTACCTAGTTTGATTCAATTTCGTAAAAAAGATGACAATTATTTTACCTAAATAGTAAAATTAAAATTCAAGTTGTATATGGAATTAAGAATTGAACCGTAGTATAATTATATTAATAAATATCTAGGGGAACTAGTGAGTGCTTCAGTGTTTAAATATAAGGAAGGGCGGTATCAACTATGAAAAAATCTTTAAAATATCTACATCGTATGCCTTATTTTGCTGGGGTTCAGCCGTCTTAGCGTAATGACTTTATAACTATTCAGCGAAGTTATAAATAAGTAATTAATAATCGAGGACGCTTAAAAATATAAATCTATACTTCAAAGGAGAACATCAAGATGACTACGGCAGATAATAATTTAGTTCCTAAGTATAATGAGGAAAAAGGTAATGAAATTTTTCCAGTGAAAACACCATTAGAAAGATTAACAGCTATTGAAAATAAATTTGAAATTTTAGCACTTGACGTTAAAAATATCCAAATAGAACAAGCAAGAACAACCCAACATTTAAGTAACATACAAGAAAATTTTAAAATAGAATCCGAAAATGTAAAAGAAAGATTTAATGGAGTTAATCAACGCTTCGAACAGGTGAATCAACGATTTGACCAAGTAGATAAACGTATTGATCAAGTAGATAAGCGTTTTGAACAGGTAGACAAGCGCTTTGAACAAGTAGACAAACGATTAAAAGAGATGAATAATGAAACGAATCAAAACTTTAGTGAAGTTAAACAAGCAATAAATAAATTAGATGAGAAGTTTGAATCTAGATTAGAAAACAAGTTTTGTACATGGAAAAAAGAAATGATAACTACCATTACAATATCTTGTACTATAATCGGAGTCATTGTATCGTTGTTCAATTTTTATATCGTTCATTAATTAGTACTTTAAAAATTAAAGATTTAGAAAGCAGTAAACATCATGAGTGTAAGACAAAAACATTGAGTGATACGGCAGAAGTCTGACAGGCTTCTGCTTTTTTTGATGTTTTGTTATGAAATTAATTTTCAAGTTTGGGGCGCTGTTATGTGTTAAAATACCAATGGTATATATTATGAATAAAGAAGGTTAGAAAATGACTGAATATGTAGTGACAAACGGTAAAGTTTATACAGAAACAGGTGTCTTAGATAAAGGTTATGTGAAAATTTCTGATGGCAAAATTTCAGAGGTTGGTCATGGTGATTATCAAGGAAATCTAGAAGTAGTGGATGCACAAGGACAATATGTTTTACCTGGGTTTATTGATATTCATATTCATGGTGGGTACGGACAAGATGCGATGGATGCTTCCTTTGACGGATTGAAACATTTAGCTGAATCGTTACTTTCTGAAGGTACTACATCTTTCCTTGCGACAACAATGACACAATCAGTGGAAAACATCGATCGTGCCTTAGAAAATATTGTGGAATATAAAGCAGTTCAAGATAAAGAAAATGCGGCTGAAATTGCAGGAGTTCATTTAGAAGGTCCGTTTATTTCAGAACATAAAGTAGGCGCCCAAAACCCTAAATATGTACAACGTCCTTCAGTAGATGCGATTGAACACTTCCAAGAGAAAGCTGACGGTAATATTAAAGTGATTACCTTTGCCCCAGAAGTAGAAGGTGCAAAAGAAGTTCTAGAAAAATTATCCGACCAAATTATCTTTTCTATGGGTCATACTGTTGCGACATTTGATGAAGTGAATGAAGCAGTAGAACATGGCGCAAAACATGTCACTCATCTTTATAATGCAGGAACTCCATTTGAACATCGTGCGCCTGGACAATTTGGTGCGGCATGGACCAACGACGGTATCCATACAGAACTAATCGCAGATGGTATTCATTCACATCCAGCATCAGTTAAAATCGCTTATACAATGAAAGGCAATAAACGATTCTACTTAATCACAGATGCGATGCGCGCAAAAGGTATGTCAGATGGCGAGTATGATTTAGGCGGACAAAACGTTATTGTCAAAGGCTCAGAAGCGCGATTAGAATCAGGTGCTTTAGCTGGCAGTATCTTAAAAATGAATGACGGCTTACGCAATATGCTTACATTTACTGGTGCATCACTCGAAGAAATGTGGCGTGTAACAAGCCTAAATCAAGCCATTGCGTTAGGTATAGACGCTCATAAAGGCAGCATTAAAGAAGGCAAAGATGCAGACTTAGTCTTATTAGATCAAGACATGCATGTCAAAACAACAATTAAAAACGGTCAAGTTCATAACTATTAATTTATAGTTAGAGGCACTCGTATTTAAAACGGGTGCTTTTTTTATTTGTGTTTTTTGATGTCTACAATTAGATATATAACGTCGTATAATAATGTGTTTCATTATAAAAATCACATACAGTATACCCATGTATAGTTGTTTTAGTTATTGTTTATACTTTTGTTTAAATAGAATTTACAAACCAAACACCAACTTAATAATAGCTTAAAGATTGCTTGCTACAATTTGTGTTGAGAGGAAGTAAAGGTCTATTGAAGACAGATATCACGGTGTCTTTTAATTTTGGGACTTCCTTTAAATTTCAACCTATTTTGGAGGTAGCGCATTGAAGAATATCAAGATGACTAAGATTGTAGCAGGAAGTATGGCAAGTTTAATGCTTTTATTATCAACAGGGGCAGCACAAGCAGATGCCAGCGGCCAACCAGCGCCACAAGCAGCACCGCAAGCGCAACAAGCACATCAACAACAACAAGGTATTAAATTATTAAATAAGAAACCAAAAGTAGCACCTGTTAAAAAGAAAAACAGTCCGAACCGTATTATGACAAACTTTAATGGTGATACTAAAACAGAAATGGGCTTCAACTGGTTTACAACAGATAAAGCTGAAGCACCACAAGTTTGGGTCTCAACTTCAAAGAATATGAAAGACGCGAAAACATTCACAGCTAAAGCAGAACAAGTGGACTCTCAATACATAGAAAGAGATCATTCAGGCCACTTCATTTTCGCTGATGTGGAGAAAGATGATAATGGTGAGCCAGTCAAAGATGAAAATGGCAAACCAAAAATTAAAGGTTATTACACAGATAAAGGTGCAGGCGGTCCAGAATGGACAAGCGGTGATCAACACGGTAAAGCATCTTTAATGAACGTGAAAGAATATAACTATAAAGCACAAGCAACAGGCTTAAAACCAAATACAACATACTACTACCAAGTTGGTAGTAAAAAAGGCAAACAAAGCCAAGTCGGTACATTCAGAACATCTGGTAACGCAGGTGATCCATTCAAATTCGTACAATATACGGATACACAAAATGCTTACTGGAACGAACACGTACGTAACGAAGCGAAATTCGGTGCAAACACAATCGCTGAAGCAATTAAAACAGCAGGTAATCCAAACTTCGCATTGCATACAGGTGACTTCGTAGAGAACTCACAAGTTGAAGATGAGTGGAATGACATTTATGACCAATCTCGTCCATCATTCATGTCTTTACCAGTTGCAGCAGCAGCAGGTAACCATGATGAATATGCATTCGATGAGAAGAACAAAAAGTTATTAGATCGTTTCAACCGTCACGTGAACGTACCTAAAGCAAATAACGCAGTCAACGGTGGTTCATACTACTCATTTGACTACAACGGAGCACACATGGTTGTCGCAAATACAAATGACAACAAAAAAGGTGAAGATAATCCAGAAGGTAAAGCCATTGGTAAAAAACAAATGGAATGGATTAAACAAGATATCAAAAAAGCACGTGAAAACGGCTCAAAATGGGTTATCTTAAACTTGCATAAACCAATGTACTCTAAGTCTTACCATGCCTTAGAAGATGAAGACATTAAGAAATTACGTGAAGAATTAACGAAAGAAATCGATGATTTAGATGTGGATTTAGTATTACAAGGACATGACCACGTACTCGCTAGAACTAAAATGTTACAGCATACTTCAACAAAAAATAGCTTCGTAAACGCTAAAATTGAAGATGCAAAACAAGTTAAAGGTGAAGATGGTGTCACATATTACGACAATCCAAAAGGTTCAGTTTACGTGTTGCCAAACACAGGTGGTACAAAAGCTTATGATGATATCTACAGCAAACCATTAGAACATATCAAGAAAATTCGTCCGAAATTGAGCTGGTTAACTGAAGCACAACGTCAAGAATACAACAACTTATTCGCAGTAGGTGAACAACCTCAAAAAACAGATGCGTTTAACGATAGCCATGAAAATAACCGTGACTCATCAGCTCAAAACTTCTCAGTTTATGAAGTGAAAGGCGACAAATTGATTGTGAAAATCTATCAATTAAACGGTGACATCAGTAAAGGCGAACAAAGAACAGTTAAGTTAATCGACCAATTCGGTATTTCAAAAACTGACAAAAAATAATAACTGTTGATAGCTTTAATTAAGTCATTTGACTCAGGTAGGGACTCGTAAATCATACGAGTCCTATACCTTTATACATAGGAGGCAACAAAATGAAGAAATTTTTAACATATACTGCGGCAGTCGCAAGCTTGAGCTTATTATTAACAGGATGCAGCGATCAACAAGAGAAAAAGACAAGTGACGCTAAAGCACAGACACAACAAAATCAACCAGCCTCAAGTTCTAAAGACATTAAAATAAACAAAGAGAAATTATCTAGTCAAGAACAAGCAAAATTAAAAGAAGAAGTGATGAAGTGGGCAGACAAACGTGCTAATCAACAAGGTTTAGCAGCTTCTAATCGTTATTTTGGAGCAGGGGAAATTTCAACAGGAGACTGGTATGCGATGACACCTAAAGGTGAGCTGCAAGTCAGTAATCAAAATGAACCAGGCCCTAAAGCTTTTGAACGTCATAATTTAGTAGGCGTGGTATTTTATCACTCTAACCAAGGTGTAACAGGATTTGATGAGAAAGCGAAAGATTTATCTAATATAGAAGGTTATCGTAATGTGGCAGATTTAAATCAACCCATCACAAAATACTTATTCGCAGATGACGGTAAAGTTTACGAATGCCAATTTAAACCGAGTCAACAAGTAACATTGTCTTCAGGGTTTGCGCCAAAAGACCATAATGACAAAGATCCTAACTTAAGACCAGACGAGTTATTTAAACCGACTGAAGATGAAACTGCGACAGAATTAATGAATCAATTGATTAAGCAATACGGTAAACAATGATGTACAAATATGTGCATAAGCTTTAATAATTTTGTTTAATTTGTACATATTTAAAATAAGAAAGTCATAGTAATATACAGAATAGAAGTTGATTTCTTATAAGTACCCTAATGAATTGAAATGCTAAAATTCCCAAGCGAACGATTGCCGCTTGGGAATTTTTTTATTTTAAAGTTAATTTTTATTATATTCTAGATACTCCGCAATACCTTTAGATACAGGATATTCAGGTTGATAACCTAATGCTTTTAACGGTGTCACATCTGAACGAGAATATTTAATGTCACCTGCACGTTCATCTTCAAATGAATAATGAACCTCATAACCGAAGTAGTCAGAAAAGGCTTTGAAAACAGTTAATAAATCTGTTTCTTCTCCAGTACCCGCATTATAAATCTTTCCGTTTGTTTCTTCTTTTTCTAACACAATCCAAATTGCTTGAAGTAAATCTTTGATGTAAATAAAGTCACGTGTTTGTTTGCCGTCACCAAAGAAAGTGAAGTCATCTTTGTTTAAGAATTTTTGATTTAAAATTGATAATACCCCTGAGTAGTCTGACTCTGGATTTTGTCTTGGACCATAAACGTTGAAGAAACGTAAAGAAACAGTCGGCAAGTTATAGAGTGAATGATAAATCTTTGTATACTGTTCACTTGCGAATTTTTGTACTGCATAAGGTGATAAAGGATTAATTTTGGAATCTGTTGATTTTGGTAAATCTGGCAAATCACCATAAATTGCGGCAGATGAAGCAAATAAGAATTTTTTCAAATTCGGGTTATGTTGACGGTTTGCTTCTAATAAATGAATCGTTGAATCAATATTGTCCCCATTAGATTCAACTGGTTTGCCCACAGTTTCTACGACACTGACCATTGCAGCTAAATGAAAGACGTAATCGAATTGATGCACTTTCACAAGTTCTTCGAGTAATTCAAAGTCTTTCACGTCATTTTGATAAAAATGATCTTCATCTATAAAAGGAATATTGTCTCGTTTACCTGTAGAGAGGTTATCTACGACAAACACTTCTCCACCTTCGTTGTTAAATTTCTCTGCGATGTGCGAACCGATAAAACCAGCGCCCCCTGTAATCAATACTTTCATAATAAGTACCTTCCTTGTTAGAAAATTAATGTCTTATATCTATTTTAATATGTATACGTCTAAAGTGTAGCATTATACTTTAAAAGTTGAAAGACAAAAGACATGTTAAACTATTAAAATTATGTAAAGGGATAAAACGCTGTCATGACAATGTTTATAAGACATACGGCAGTCTGACTTTACACTAATTTAATAATAAAGTGCTTGCTAGTAACGCAACGTTATAGCGTAAGCTAAGAGTGTAGAGAAATTAAAGAGGCAAGGAGGAAGTTTAAATGGAATATTCAACAGGTGAATTAGCCAAAGCTTGTGAAGTATCTGTCAGAACAGTCCAATATTATGACCAAAAAGGATTGCTGAAACCAAGTCGTGTTGAACATAATCGCAGAGTATACAGTGAAGCAGATAAAACACAATTAGAAAGTATTGTTTTATTAAAAAGCATGGGCGTTTCGCTTCAAGAGATTCATCATATATTAAATGAATCAGAAGATACAGCGACATTAAAAGTTTTGTTGAAAAAGAAAGAAGTTGAATTAGAAAAAGTTTTAACTCAAACGAAACAAAAATTAGAACGTCTTCAAAAGTTAGATGAGCTTGTAGGAGATGACAGCACAGGTTTACTAGATAATGCGCATCATTTTGAACAATTATCATCACGTATGGACCAAATGAGTCAGATTCGTCGTAATATGTTAATAACTGGTATTGCTGTTGGTAGTTATCAAGTTAGTGCTTTAGTACGTGCACTAACTAAAAAAGATTGGAAAATTTGGGCGAAAGCCATTCCATTCAGAGTGCTTGTTGCGGCAGGGTTAACAGCGTATTACTACCAAAATGTCAGTTACGTTTGTCCAAATTGCCAAACAGTCTTCAAACCTAAATTAAGTCACATGATTTTCGCTAATCATACTTTCAAAACGCGCAAACTCACATGTCCAAATTGCGGTGAAACGCATTATTGTATTGAGGTAGCGGATAACAATAAGTTGATTTGAAGAGAGGAAGATCATCATGATTGCGAAAGTTGAACATTTATCTAAAAGTTTTGGAGATGTGGAAGTTATAAAGGATATTTCGTTTGAGTTAGAAACAGGAAAAATTCATGCGATACTTGGTCCGAATGGTTCCGGTAAAACAACAACCATAAAATTGATGACCGGTTTGTTGAAACCGGATAAAGGTGCGGTCACCTTATTTAATCAAACTTTAGACCAACCGCACTTCAATGAAGTACGACAAGCTATGGCTGTCCAAAATGATGGGGCTTTATATGAAAATTTAACTGTTGCTCAAAATTTAAAGTTTTGGGCGCAGTTGTATGGTTTAGATACAACTGATTTTAATCAAAACAGTACTTATTTATTAAAAGTGTTTGATATTGAAGCACATATGCAAGCCAAAGCAGGTGCTTTAAGTAAAGGTATGAAACAAAAGGTATTGTTAATTCGAGCGATGATGACAAACCCTAAATTATTAATATTAGATGAACCAACTTCAGGGTTGGATCCTATTGCTTCAGAACGCTTTATTGAATTACTTAAACAGATGGCTAAAAAGCAAGGAACTACCATTTTAATGTGTACGCACCAACTTCAAGGTTTAGAAAAAATTGCGGATAATATTTTCATTATGAAAAAAGGAACATTTATTGCGCAAGGGACAGTATCACAATTGATACAAACAGAATGGCCAGGACATGAATTTCATTTAAAAGTGTCAGATATTCAAGAAGCAGAACGTCTTTTAAGTCAAGCATCTATTGATCTAGTTTCTTTCTATGATGTTAGAGATGATCAATTGATTGTGAAAGTGGATGCATATAAGGACATTTCTGAAGTTATTACTGTTTTAGTAAAAGAAAATATAAAGGTTTATGAAGTTACACAATATCAACATGCGTTACAAGAACTCTATGAGAAAAAAGTAGGTGGTTTATAAGATGAATACACATCGTATCAAAGCATTGGTTAAAAAAGAATTGTTAGAAATGATGTATGATAAGTCGACGTTATATCCTATGCTTTTCATCGCTGTCTTTTTCAGCGTCATACTGCCGAATATCTTGATTATTTTCAGTACGAAAGTTGATTTAGTTAATTTGCCGAGTGAATTTGAAAAATCGATTCACCAGTTAAATACACTTGATTTACCTGTTCATGCATCGCCTGAACATATTTTAATTTATATAGTATTGATGTATTTCTTAATGCCACTCTTTCTTTTGATGCCTGTCATTATTTCAAATGCTTCTGCGAGTTATAGCTTTGTGGGAGAAAAAGAACACAAAACGTTAGAGGGATTGTTGTATACACCATTATCAGATAAATAAATGTTGTTAGGAAAAGTTATCGCATCTTTTATACCTTCCATCGTCATCACATATGGCGCCATTGTACTCTATGGTATAACAGTGAATTTATTTGGTTGGAAACAATTCCTTCAATTAATTTTTCCTAATGGAGCATGGCTCTCTTTAATTCTGTTGATTATACCATCAATGACTTTTCTTTCGATATGTCTCGTGATGATGGTTGCGAATAAGGCAAAGAGTATGAAGTCAGCTCAAAGTGTTGCGTTATTCTTAGTTGTACCGATTATCGGTTTAATCATTTCTCAAGCTTCAGGTATTATGCTGTTAGGTTATCAAATCATCTTAATCGCAGGTTTCGTGTTAATTATCTTAGACATCATTATATTCTTATTACTTGTGAAGTCATTTAATAGGGATAAAATGGTTTCGAAATTATAAATGTGTAAATACAAAATAACCAGTGCGAAGAACTCGTACTGGTTATTTGTATGGAAAATATTTAATGGTTTTTAACGGTCATCAGTAGTGTCTATGAAATCGTATTTTAAAATTTCTTTAGGTTCTTTTTTAGTGAATTTATCAAATAAGCTTTGATTGATATTGGCTAACTGTGTTAAAAATTCAGGTTCTACTTTTAAGATGTCTAACAATTTTTGCGGTGTAATGAGTTTTCTTACAAACATGTATTCTAAATGAGCGGTTATTTTAATTGGATGTCTGCGAGCCAGTGTATCATCTAAAGGTTCAACCGCTTCATATTGCTTTTCATGAATCGCATGACAAAAAGCAATATATTCTTCAAATGTGAGTAATCCTAACTCATAAGCACGCTGACCCATGGCTTTGATAGATACATACCACTTCTGTTTTAATGGTGTGTAATCATCTGGATTAGACAAGTTAGATACCTTCTTCATGTCTTCCTTAAATGCTTGTTCAGGCAATAGGAATGAAGCGGCGAAGATATTTGCTTCACGTTCTATATCTTGAAATTCTTTATACGTGAGTAAATCAAATTGAATATGCTTATGTAACAGTAAATGACCTAATTCATGCGCAACATCAAACACGCTTTTTACCGCAAAATCATTGTTGTGGTTTAGAACAATATAAGGCATACCTTTTTCAGACCAAAAACTGAAAGGTTTCGCTTCGTTATTGATATTTGACTCGCATATACATAAACCTGCTTTTTCTAACATGAATAGCAACCTTAGGTTCGACGGTTCTTTTATAAGTAATGTGCGTGCTTTTTCAGCAGCGTTTTTAATAAAATCGATTTGGCTATTAGCTTGATCGTAAAGAAGCTCTATTTCAGCCGTGATGTCTAAAATCTGTTTAAAAGGTGATTTGACGAATCTTGATTGGAATTCTACAAAGTTCGCTAGATATATGGATTGGTAAAATTGCTGGGTGTGTGTATGAAAGTTATAGTTGCTTATAGAAACATGGCCGCGTTGTACTGTATTGGTTCTAGAAAAGACTGTATGTTCGGCTGTTAGATAACTGGTTCTTACTTTGAAAAATTGACTTAAAGTTAAAGTCAGATTGAAATCAAAAGGTGCATGCTTATTCTCGCATTGTCTTAATTGGTATTCACTTATATTTAAGTGTTTAGCTAAAGCTTTGTAACTATAACCGTGTAATTGACTTAAGCGGACGAGTTGTTTTCCAATATTCATAGATGTTGTGTGCTCCTCTTATAGTTATGTAATTATGACTGACTTCTGATGGAGATGGAAAGTTGTTTGCTATTTATTATTTTATTATACATAAAACCCGAGAGGAAACATGAATTTTTCTCTCGGGTTTGTTTTAACTGTTTAATATTCAGTTTGGTGTTTTTATTGTAGTTTGACGTCTGCTTTTGCCACTTCAATCACTGTATCGATAAGTGTTTGAATACCTTTTTCAATTTCTTCTGGTTCAACAGACTCTTTAGGTGAGTGGCTGATACCGTCTTTACATGGAATGAATAACATGCTGGTAGGGCAGATTAATGCCATGTTCATGGAATCATGACCGGCACCGCTGAACATGAAACGGTAACTGTAGTCATGTTGTTCGCACACTTGTTTAGTAATTTGGGCAATTTCTGCATTCAGACCCACAGGCATATCTTGTCCTAAGTCTTTAACCTCAGCTTGTATATTACGACGTTTTGTAATCTCTGAAATGGCTTGTTGTACCTCAGTCGCAACTTGTTCACGTGATTCTAATTCTTTACCTCGAATATCAATAAATAATGTTACATCGCCAGGGATAGCATTCATGATATTAGGGAAGGCATCTAAATGACCGACTGTCGCAACGACACCTGCTTTATGGTAATGTTGTGCGATGGCTTCAACTTGTAAGATGATTTCTGATGCGGCAGTTAAAGCGTCATAACGCATTGGCATAGGTGTTGATCCGGAATGACTTGTTTCACCTGTTAATTTAACTTTAAAACGGTGAGGTGCTGCGATATGTGTCACAATCCCAATGTCTTTGTGTTTGTTTTGTAAGATAGGTCCTTGTTCGATATGCAGTTCTAAGAAGGCCTTTAAATCTCCTTGATGATAGAAATCTTGTTCTGAAGGCAAGCTTTGTTTTAAAGTGTCGACCAATTGGAATAGCGTTTTGCCTTCATTATCTTTAATTTCTTTCATATCGTCTTGAGACAAGTTGCCTGTAATGTATTTACTGCCGAGTGTCGCAGTGTTGAAACGTGCAGATTCTTCTGCTGTAAATGCGACGATTTCAATCGGATGATCTGTTTCAATTTGGTGTTCGTTTAAATGCAGCATAAGTTGTAATGCAGCTACAACACCAAGTAAGCCGTCGTAACGTCCGCCATCTTTTACGGTATCGATATGTGATCCAATCATGACAGGCGGTAAGTTAGGTTGCTTACCTTCTCTTCTTGCGATGACGTTGCCGAAGTAGTCGAAGCGGACATCTAATCCCGCTTCTTGGCACAACATTGAGAATTTCAATGCGGCTAAGCGTTCAGCGTGACGAAAGGCAATGCGGTTTGTGCCGCCTGTTTCTGTATTAAAACCATAGTTATTAAAAGTGTCTAAATGAGACATGACAGTATCTAAATTCATGGAGCTCCCCCTGTTTGATTAATGATTGATAGATAGTTATAACGTTATTATTGATCGAAGAGTATTTCTTCTGATGCATATAATGCGAGACGGATATTTAGTGAGTTGAACGGATCTTCAACCGTGCAACCTAATATTTCTTCACAATTTTTAATTCGATATTTTACAGTGTTACGGTGAATGAACATTTTCTTCGCAGTTTTGGTAATATCACATTGATAATCCATGTACATTTTAAGCGTATCTTTTAACTCTTCATCCTTTTTCGTTTTAGGATAGGCTAGGTCACCTAAAGTATGTTGAATGAAAGGTTTCAATTTACTTGGTGGCAACAGCTGTAAGAGTTCTTTCATACTCTTTGATTGATAGAAGTTCATGAATGCTTTACGTGCTTTATCTAAGCCGCTTTCATAAGCTTCGTTCGCTTCCATAAAGGACGTTGATAATTGAGAGAATTCTGTGACTCTATTACCAATCCCGAATGAAATACTGCTGTCGAAGAACTCATGGTATTCTTGTTGAATATGTTTTAAGTAATTTAAATAATACTCATGTTTAGATTGTAGTAAAATCGCAAATCTGCGATTACTTGGCATACTGTAAACACTGATACGTGAATCTAAATCTGTGAGTTTGTGTATGAGCCATGTGTAAACGAATTGATAACGCTCTTCAACGTATTGACTGTTTTCTAAATTATCCATTGGGTCAATGGCACAGATAATGACTTGATAATAATCGGAAGGGTAAATACCGTATTGTTCAAATAAAATCGGATGATTATGAACAGATAAAGATTGATCAGAACGATTCGTAATCAGGGATTCAAAGAAACGATTGATATCTGAGTGTTCAGCTTCTTCAATCTTTTTATTTTTATATATCGCAAAGCTCAATGTTGAGACAATTTGTTCAATCGTTAATAAACTGAAAGGATAAGACAGCTTATTGATATCTGACACCATTAAATAATATGGGAAATAAGCATAGGCTTGTACTTTGAAAATCGCCACGTCATTAGTGAACTTCGTTTGATTGCGAGTAATTGTATTAGCGTTTTCTGAACGTAAGTATTCTAAAAAGTAACGGATATGTTGTTGTTTCAACAAATTATTCTGTTGGTAATGCCAGCTTTGAGAATCAACCATATAGAATGGATTGAATAACAGAACGGGTACGCCTAAAATACGGCTCATTCTTTCTATCATTGTTTCGACACCGAAACCTTTAATCAGCATATCGTTCAGTTCTTCTTGAATATTCAAAGCGTAGTTTAATTTAGCTGTTTGTTCATCTGAAATATAAGTTGAAATTTGTCTTGTGATTTCCCCTAAATTCCACTCTTCAGAGATTTCTATCAATGGAAATTCTAATTCGTTTGCGTAATCAATCACTTCTTGATTGATATGTTTTAAATAACGAGACGTTTTAATACCTAACCCCGCGGTATCAATATCATTTAATTCTTTAATCATTTGTTTCAAGCCTGCTTGATTATCCCGAAATAATAACCCCGTCGTGAGTATAAATGACTCTTTAGCAGTGTAGTCTTTAATATCAATATTTTCTGTGATGTCTAAGTGGCGAACTTCTCTTTTTAAATCCCCATTTTCGTTAATGAGTTTCAACCCGGCAAAGCTCGGAGCAGCGAGTATGTTTTGCAACGTCGGCATTTAATCACCTTCCTTAAAGTTGGTATGTTGAATTTCAGATGTTATTACAATGGTTTCTCTTTATACAAGTGAATTTACTTATTAATTCTATATGTTTATTTAAATGAGTAGTATTTAAACGCCTTCAAACACTCTATGTAATCGTCATTATAAGTTTTTGAATACTATATGCTCTTGTTATTGTAACGCATCTACTGAAATAAATTTTAACATGAAATGGCAGAATTTGTTCGAAATCGATAATTTTATAAAAAATTACTGTCAAACTGCACAAAGAAAAACGCTTCCAGTAACTGTAAAATTTTAAGTAAAGATTATACGTATAGTCATATTTATTCCAACTCAAAGGAGATATAGAAATGACGAAACAGGGGCAAGCGCAAAGCGGCATTCATGATGCGGCTTTCTTCGAACGCAGAGGCTATAACAAGGATGTTATGCCTAAAACAGACAGCCAAAGAAATATATCAACATTCAACTTCTTCACCCTTTGGATGGGTGCTGTCCATAACATTCCTAACTATACTGCCGTAGGCGGATTTTTGCTACTAGGGCTTTCGCCGTTACAAGTAATTTTCGCATTGATCTTCAGTTCATTTATTATTGCGACATTACTTGCGGTTAACGGTTATGCTGGTTCTAAATACGGCATTCCATTTGCCATGCAGTTACGTCAAACGTATGGTGACATCGGGGCAAAACTTCCTGGTGTGTTACGTGGTGTAATTGCGGGTATTGGTTGGTTCGGATTACAAACCTTCGCAGGCTCACAGGCATTACTCATTTTGCTTATTAAGATCTTCCCGGGGTTCGAGCATTTTGGTAATGGAACGACAATTTTAGGCATCACGATACCTGGTTTAATCGCATTTTTAGTATTCTGGGCTATTAACTTTGCGATTGGTATCGGCGGCGGTGAGACACTAAATAAATTCACTGCAGTTTTAAACCCGTTAATTTACATTGTATTCGGCGGTATGGCAATCTGGGGCTTCATGGTTGCCGGCGGCTGGGACAACATCATGCATTATGAAATCACAACAAAATCAAGTGGTATTATTTATCCAGCTATTTTATCATTCATCCTAATTTTCAACTCAATGATGGGTGTTTGGGCTGGACCTGGAGCAAGTGTTTCTGACTTTACACAAAAAGCAGTTTCAACACGTGCACAAATTGTAGGACAAGTTTCAGGTATTGTTGTTGCACACTTATTATTCGCATTCAGTAGTGTGTTCATCATTATTGGTGGTTCTATCTTCTTAGGTCACCAAGAATGGAATATCTTAACAATTATCAATAACTGGGATAATATCTGGACGATTTTAATCGCCACAGGTGTATTATTGATGACTACAATTTCAACGAACGCGACAAGTAATATCATTCCAGCAGCATATCAATTAAGTGTATTGATGCCGAAGTTGATTAACTATCGTCGTGGTGTAATTTTAGCTTCTGTTGTGAGTGTTCTGATTATGCCTTGGAAATTAATGGAAAATGAAGATAGTATTTTCGTTTTCTTAAATATGATCGGTGCAATTTTAGGACCGGTTGCAGGTGTATTAATCGTACATTTCTACTTAATCAACAGATGTAAAGTCGACATCGAGAGATTGTATTTTGATACAAATAATCCAAATCATGGCGGATTAAGATTTAACTTCTCTGCTTATGTGGCTACAATTCTTGGTGTTGTTGTTTCACTATTAGGTTTCATTCCGAAATTCCAAGTCATTTCTGACTTCTCATGGTTTATCGGATTTTTCATCGCAGGCATTTCTTACATCATTTTATACGTGTTAGAAAAGAAATTTAGAAAGGATAAAGGAGAGAAAGCTAATGAAATATGATTTATTGATTAAAAATGGTCGTGTCATTTTAGACGAAGGCGAACAAGAAGTAGAAGTAGCTGTTAAAGACGGAAAAATCGCAGCAATTGGTCATGACTTAGGTGACGCAGAAAAAGTTATCGATGCAAAAGGACAAGTCGTTGCACCAGGTATGGTAGATGCACACGTGCATATTACAGAACCAGGCGGCGGCTACCGTGACGAGTGGGAAGGCTACGAAACAGGATTGAAAGGTGCTGCAAAAGGCGGCGTTACTACAATCGTTGAAATGCCTTTAAACCAAGTACCAGCAACAACTGATAGAGCATCAATCCAAGAAAAATTTGATGCAGGTAAAGGCAAATTATCAGCTGACGTTGCAAGTTATGGCGGTTTAGTGCCTTATAACTTAGATGGTGGTATCCAAGAATTAGACGAAGAAGGCGTTGTGGCTTACAAAGCGTTCTTAGCTACTTGTGGTGACCGTTCAATCGATGGCGACTTCGAAAACGTAGATGACTATTCACTTTACGAAGGTATGAAACAAATTGCGAAAACAGGTAAAATCTTATCTGTACACGCAGAAAACGCTGATATTACAGACCGTTTAGGCGAAATCGCTTATAAAAACGGCGAAAAATCATTGGCAGCTTACGTAGATTCAAGACCTGTATTCACAGAAGTTGAACCTATCCGCAAATTGATTTTATTCGCAAAAGAAACTGGCTGCCGTTTACACATCGTACACGTTGCATGTGAAGAAGGCGTGGATGAAGTTATTAAAGCACAACAAGAAGGTGTAGACGTAACATGTGAAACTTGTACACACTATCTATACTTCTACAAAGAAGAATTAGATGACATTGGTCCAGTTGTTAAATGTTCACCACCAATCCGTGAAGAATCACGCTTACCAGGTATGTGGGAACGTGTTATCAATGGTGACATCAACTTCGTAACATCTGACCACTCACCAAGTACACCTGACTTAAAAGATACTGACAACGCATTTGAAGCTTGGGGCGGTATCGCAGGTATCCAAAATAACGTGGATATCTTATTCGACGAAGGTGTTCAAAAACGCGACTTATCACTTAAACGTTTCGCTGAAATTATTGCGACTGAACCTGCAAAACGTTTCGGCTTAGACAATAAAGGTAGTATCACAGTTGGTAAAGATGCAGACTTCGTCTTCATCAAACCAGAATCTTCATACACATTACAAGCTGAAGATTTAGAATACCGCAATAAACTAAGCCCATATGTAGGTCGTACAATCAACGCACAAGTTGCGAAAACAATTTTACGCGGTGAAGAAACTTACAGTCTTGAAGACGGTGTTTCTAATGACTTCCGTGGTGAATTTATCTAAGTCTTGGTTAAATTCAAATAAGTATGCATGCTGTATCACAGCATTAATATAAAAAAGGCCTCCGAACCATTTCAGTTCGGAGGTCTTTTGTCGCATTTAAACAAGATTTAATAAGAATGTTTTAGCTTGTTGGTAGATATCTAAATTAAAGTCATTCACTTCGCGATCGAAATCGTGATCTTTGTTATCGAAAGCGATGAATTTAGTTTCTGGAATATTACGGTCTAAATGTTGGGCTTCACCGAAAGGCACATCTGGATCTTGTTTACCATGCACAATAAACGTAGGTGGAAATGCTTTAAGTGTTTTAGGCGCAATATTATAGGTAGCATCTGTAGATTGTTGAATGCCTAGTAACTTCAGCCATTCGTTTTGTCCGCGTGCATAAAGGTAAATGAGATAACGTGTCTGTAAATCACCTTGTGTTAAAGGTTCTGTTTGAATCATATTATTTAACAGTTCTGGTGTGATTTGTTGAGACATGGCTTTGTATTGTGGATTCGCACGTAAGAATTGCGGTACGTGGAAACGGCTATAACCATAGAAATCAAGAATACCTTGGACATCGCGTTTAGAAGCAATGATTAAAGATAAGAATGATCCTGCTGAACGACCGAATAAGAAAATCGGCAAGTCAGGATGATTAGCTTTGACATCGTCGAATTGTGTTAATGCATCATTCATAATCGTATCGATATTGCTTTCAGGTGCTAAACGATAATCTGCTGAAATTATTGTGAAATCTTCAGTTAACAAATCAACGTAGGCCTGTGGTAAATCATCAGGTTGACCGAAAATTAAGCCGCCACCATGAAAGTAAAGAATGATACCTTTAGGTTCATTTTGAGCGGGTGTAATGAGTTGCGTTAACTGAAATTGGCCTTGGGTTGTGATGTGTTTTGTTTCTGACAACAAAAGAACCTCCTTTGGTTATGTTAGATTGCTTTAAATTGTTCATATTTACCCAAAATAATTATCGCAAATCTTATATCTATCGTATTTGTACAAAATGAATAAATACGAGGATGTTAATTGTCGGAATTGTGGATGTAGTAACAAAAGTAAACATTTATAATAGATGATGAGATGAAAAGGAGTTGTTGAATATGAACATCCGTTCCTCTTTTGAAGCTTTAGATAAGCAGTTTACCGCATATGACGGTTTGATTGGCGGAGGAATTACACGCTTGCTTTATTCAGATGAATGGCAGCAAGCCGTGCATGCTTTAAAAGAAACATTAGAATCAGCTGGATTTGACGCAACTTTCGACGACATCGGCAACTTAACAGGTCGTTTAGAAGGCAGTAAATATCCAGATGAAAAAATTGTTTCAGGTTCTCATATTGACACAGTCGTTGAAGGCGGTCATTTAGACGGTCAATACGGAATCTTAGCTGCTGTGACAGCAATGAAGGCACTTAAAGAAGAACACGGCCAACCGCTTCGTTCTCTAGAAGTCCTTGCCTTAGCTGAAGAAGAAGGCAGCCGTTTCCCATTCGCATTCTGGGGCAGTAAAAACTACTTCAATCTTGTAGACAAATCAGAAGTTGAAGAGATTGCAGACGCAGAAGGTGTGCGTTTTGAAGATGCGATGAGAGACTCTGGCTTTGACTACAGAAAACAAGACCAAAACCACGATGACATCAAAGCCTTTGTTGAAGTGCATATCGAGCAGGGGAAAGTGCTTGAAACTGAAAACAAAGCAATTGGTGTAGTGAATGGGATTGTCGGCCAAAAACGTTACACAGTTACATTAAAAGGTGAAGCGAACCACGCAGGTACAACACCGATGGGCTTAAGAAAAGACGCAGTTGTAGGATTTAGTGAGATTGCTTCTAAATTAACACAACGCGCTAGAGAAATCGGCGATCCGTTAGTACTGACTTTCGGCCGTGTTGATCCTGTACCGAACACAGTTAACGTAGTTCCAGGTGAAATTGTCTTCAGTATTGATACACGTCATATTGACCAAGACGCATTGAATCAATTCGCTGACGAAATCACAGAAACAATCAAATCAGTATCTGAGTCAGAAGGCTTAGAGTACGATATTGATTTATGGATGGACGAAGCCCCAGTATTAATGGACAAAGGTTTAGTAGATAGAATCGAAAAATCAGCTGACCAAATAGTGGGTAAAGAACAATATAAAGTCATGGCATCAGGTGCCGGACACGATTCGCAAATCTTTGCGAAATTTGTTCCGACAGCAATGTTGTTCACGCCATCTATCAATGGCATCAGTCATAACGTTGAAGAAGAAACAAACATCGAAGACTTAGTAAAAGGAATCGAAGTATTAAAAGACGTTTTATATGAATTAGCTTACAAAGAATAATTAATGTAAAGGAGTTTTTAATAATGGGTTACTTAAATCACAATCAAGGTTATAGAGAAGGTTTATTAGAAACAAGAGCAGTTATCAAAAAAGACAATTACGCAGTTATCGTTCCAGACGGTTTAGTAAATAACGTAGTACCAGGATTCGAAGATTGCGACGTTACTATTTTAGGTTCACCACGTTTAGGTGCACGTTTCGTTGACTACCTAGTTACATTGAAAGACCAAGGCGGCAACACTCAAGGCTTCGGCGGAGACGGTATCCAAACATTCATCTATGTTGTATACGGAAACATCAATGCGTATGCTGGCGATGAAAAATACGAATTATCACAAGGTGGTTACTTATACGTACCAGCTGATCAAGTGATGAAATTCGAAAACAACAACAATAACGAAGACAGCCGCGTATTCTTATACAAAAAACGTTACCAACCACTTGAAGGTCACAAACCAGAAGTTGTGACAGGCAATGTTAATGACCTTAAAGCAGAACCATATGAAGGTATGAAAGAAGTATTAGTTCAAGACTTATTACCAAAAGATATCGCATATGACATGAATATTCACATCTTATCATTCGAACCAGGTGCTTCACATGGTTATGTTGAAACACACGTACAAGAACACGGTGCTTACGTATTAAGCGGTCGCGGTATGTACAACCTAGACAACGAATGGTTACCAGTAGACAAAGGTGACTATATCTTCATGGGTGCTTATGCTCCACAAGCAACTTATGCTATCGGCTTAGAAGAACCATTCGCATATATCTACTCTAAAGATGCTAACCGTGACATCGAACTATAAGAGAGGGTTTCTAAATCATGAGTGAAGAGAATTTAGTTTATGTTGGCTATGATGAGTTACGCCAATTATTTAAAGAAAAGCTTATGCTTGCAGGCATGCCTGACAAGTATGCAGACAAAGTCGCTGAGCTGATGGTATTCGCAGACGCACGTGGTATCCATTCACATGGTGCCGTGCGCTTGCGCTACTATGCAGAACGTACAGCAAAAGGCGGATTCAACTTAGAACCAGAAATTAAATTTGAAAAAACAGGCAAATCTACAGGTATTTATCACGCAGATAATACAGTGGGTCATTACGCAGCTTACCATGCGATGGAAGAAGCGATTCAAATGGCGAAAGAAAACGGTATTGCTGCAGTAGGTGTCAAAGAAATGGGACACAGCGGTGCGATTGGTTACTACACACAAATGGCTGGTAAACATGGTTTAGTGTCATTAAGTGTCTGCCAATCAGATCCGATGGTTGTACCGTTCGGAGGAACAAAACCTTACTTCGGTACGAACCCGATTGCATTTGGTGCACCTCGTAAAGACGGCAAGCCTATTGTCTTTGATATGGCTACAACTGTACAAGCGTGGGGTAAAATCTTAGACGCACGTTCAAAATATCATTCAATCCCAGATACTTGGGCAGTGGATGATAAAGGTGAACCGACGACAGACCCTTATAAAGTCAGTGCATTGTTGCCTGCAGCTGGACCGAAAGGTTACGGCTTGATGATGATGGTAGATATTCTATCAGGCAGCTTGCTTGGCTTACCATTTGGTCAGCATGTGTCTTCAATGTATGAAGATTACAGTGCGTACCGTCGTCTGGGCCAATTCCATTTAGTAATCAATCCAAGTTACTTCGGTGACGAGGAACAATTCTTATCACAAATGGAACAAATGGTTCAAGAACTTCATGACATCGATCCTGCAAAAGGCTTTGACCAAGTCTACTATCCAGGTGAAATTCAAGAAGATGTGGAAGCAAAATACGACGAAACAGGTATTCCAATTCCACAATCTATCTATGATTACATGAAGTCAGAACAAGTTTACTAATTCAATTGAATGAGCGGTGCTGGTCATTGCACCGGCACCGCTCTTTATTTAGTTTTGCAGACTAATAAATTGCAAGAATCTTCAAAAAAGTCAGGAGGGTTTTAGTGATGCGTGTTACAAAAAAAGAACTTTATGAGTTAATGAAAAATAAATTGATGAAAGCAGGTTTGCAAGAAGATGCAGCTGCTGACGTCTCAGATGTTTTAACATTCGCAGACCATCGCGGGATTCATTCTCATGGTGCAGTACGTGTTGAATATTACGCAGAGCGTATTGCCAAGGGTGGTATTAATGCTCATCCGAATTACGAGTTTGAAAAAACAGGTCCATCTTCTGCAGTGTTCCACGGCGACAATGGCCCAGGACACCAAGCAGCAAAACAAGCTATGGACAAAGCGATTGAAATGGCGAAAGAAAATGGTATCGCAGTTGTGGGTGTGAAAAACATCAGCCACAGTGGTGCGTTAGGCTATTTCGTTGAAATGGCAGCAGACCAAGATATGGTCGGCATCAGTATGTGTCAATCTGACCCAATGGTTGTACCATTCGGCGGCACTGAACCATATTTCGGTACGAACCCGATCGCTTTCAGTGCGCCGACAAATGATGATCGTGTGATCACATTTGATATGGCAACAACTGTACAAGCATGGGGCAAAGTGTTAGATGCACGTTCAAAAGGCCAATCTATCCCAGATACATGGGCAGTAGATGAAAACGGTGAACCTACTACAGATTCAAGAGCAGTACACGCTTTAGTACCTGTTGCAGGACCTAAAGGTTACGGCTTGATGATGATGGTAGACATTTTATCAGGTAGCTTGCTTGGTTTACCATTTGGCGGCCACGTGTCATCTATGTACAAAGATTTAACAAAAGGCAGAGATTTAGGCCAATTACACGTTGTAATTAACCCGGCTTACTTCACTGACCCTAAACAGTTCAAACAACAACTTTCAACAATGATTGATGAGTTGAAAGCACAACCAGCTGCGAAAGGTTATGGCGAAGTTTACTACCCAGGTGAACGTGGACGTTTACGTAGTGAACGCTATGACAAAGATGGTATTGAAATTGTAGATGACATCTATGACTACTTGAAGTCAGATGATGTGCATTATGACCGTTATCACGGTAAAAACAGATTTGCAGAATAATAATGGAGGACTATTATGTTATATACAATCATTAAAGAGAATACGTATCAAGACTCTATTGTATTGATGTTGTTATCAAACAAATTATCAGCAATGGACGGCGTTAATAAAGTATCAATTATGATGGGTACACCCGCAAACAAAGACATCTTCAGAGCTTCAGGCTTCGATTCACCTGAACTAGATGAAGCAAAACCAAATGACATTGTTATCATGATCGATACAGATGATGAATCAATGGTTGATGAAGTGAATCAACAAGTTGAAGATGAATTAAAAGGTAAAGCGGAAGACGATAAAGCTGAATCAACACAAGAAGTTTCTAACTGGAACCAAGCGTTAGATAAAGCTACTAACCCTAACCTTGCGTTAATTTCAGTGCCTGGTCAATATGCGGCTATGGAAGCTGAAACTGCATTAAGAAACAACTTGCATGTATTCATGTTCAGTGACAACGTACCTAAAGATGATGAAGTACGTTTGAAAGAAATGGCACATGACAAAGGTTTACTTGTAATGGGTCCTGACTGTGGTACAGGTATTATCCATTCATTACCATTAGCTTTCACTAACATCGTTAACAAAGGTGACATTGGTATCGTAGGTGCTTCAGGTACTGGTATCCAAGAGGTCACTACAATTGTTGACCGTGAAGGTAAAGGTGTAACTAACGCAATCGGTACAGGCGGCCGTGACTTATCAACAGAAGTCGGCGCAATTACAATGATGGACAGTATCAAAGCGTTAGCACAAGATCCAGCTGTTAAAGTCATTACAGTTGTTTCAAAACCACCAGCTAAAGAAGTAGAAGAAAAAGTATTGAACTTGCTTCGTAATATCGACAAACCAGTTGTGACATTATTCTTAGGTCACAAACCAGAATACACTGAAGCAAACATTTACCATGCATATACGTTAGAAGAAGCTGCACGCGTATCAGTTCAACTTTCTAATGGTGAAAAACCTGAATTCAAACCAGCAACAAAAGAAATCAAAGCAACATTGAAAGATGGCCAAGACGGCATCAAAGGTTACTACTCAGGTGGTACATTAGCAAGCGAAGCAGCAATGCTTGTAAAAGATGCGTTCGACGGCTTAAAAGATGAAACTACAGAAGGTTTCACTTACAAAGCTGGCAACCATGAAATCATTGACTTAGGTGATGACATGTATACACAAGGTCGTCCTCACCCAATGATCGACCCAGGTAAACGTATCGAAAAATTACAAGAAGCTGCAAATGATGAAAACACTGCAGTAATCATGTTAGATAACGTAATCGGTTACGGCAGCCATGATGATATGGCAGGTCAATTAGCACCAGCTATCGAAGATATCATCAGCGAAGCAAAAGCAAATGGTCGTGACATTGCTGTATTAGCAACTGTTGTTGGTACAGAACACGATCCACAAAACTATGAACAACAAATCAAAACATTAGAAGAAGCAGGTGCACAAATCTGCGAAACAAACGATCAAATGGTACGTTCAGCAATCGAATTAACAGGTCATAAAGCTGAACAACCAGAATTGAAAGAAGAGTCATTCGACGCAACTTCAGTTGACTTATCTGTAGACGATAAGATTCTTCAATTAATCAACACAACTCCAAGCGTTATCAACGTTGGACTAAAAAGCTTTGCGACTGCAATTGATGAAAGCGGCGCAGACGTTGTGCAATTCAACTGGAGACCAGTTGCTGGCGGAGACGAAAAACTAATGAAAGTATTACAATTCTTAAACAACTATGAAGGAGAGTCTGTATAATGGGTTACCAAACAATTGATGAAGCAAACCAAGCTGTCATAGATAAAATGATCGCAGCAGCACCATTCCTAGTTGACGTGGTACCTGCGAAAGATAAAATTCCTGAATTGAAAGAGCATGTTTTACTACATGCAGGTCCACCGATTAAATATGAAAACATGACTGATCCAATGAAAGGTGCATGTATCGGTGCAATCTTATTCGAAGAATGGGCAAATGATGAAGATGCTGCACGTGAATTACTAGAAAACGATAAAATCGAATTCATTCCTTGTCATCACGTGAATGCAGTAGGACCAATGGGCGGTATCACTTCAATGAACATGCCTGTATTGGTTGTTGAAAACAGAGAAAGCGGCAACGAAGCTTATTGCCAAATGAACGAAGGTATCGGCGCAGTATTACGTTTCGGTGCTTACAATGAAACAGTTGTTAACCGTCTACACTGGATGAAAGACGTATTAGGTCCAGTATTAGGTAAAGCTGTTCGTCAAATGGAAGACGGCTTAAACGTTAACGTTTTAATTGCGAAAGCAATCGCAATGGGAGACGAATTCCACCAACGTAACATTGCAGCTTCACTTGCATTCTTAAAAGAAGTTGCGCCAATCATCTCTGAATTAGAAGATGTTGAACCAGAAAAACGTACAGAAGTTATTCAGTTCTTAGCAGACACTGACCAATTCTTCTTAAACGTTGCGATGGCAACAGGTAAAGCAATGATGGACGCAGCTCGTGAAATTCAACACGGTACAATCGTTACAGCAATGTGCCGTAACGGTGAAAACTTCGGTATCCGTATCGCTGGTATGGGTGACGAATGGTTCACAGCACCTGTAAATACACCACAAGGTTTATATTTCACAGGTTATTCATCAGACGATGCTAACCCTGATATCGGTGACTCAGCAATCACTGAAACAATCGGTGTCGGCGGTATGGCAATGATCGCAGCACCTGCAGTTACACGTTTCGTAGGTAGCGGCGGCTTTGCAGATGCCTTAGCAACTTCAGACGAAATGACTGAAATTTGTATTGGTGAGAACCCTAACTTCTCTATCCCGACTTGGGACTTCAAAGGTGCTTGCTTAGGTATCGATGCACGCTTAGTAGTTGAAAAAGGTATTACACCAGTGATTAACACAGGTATCGCACACAAAATTGCCGGCTTCGGTCAAATTGGTGCAGGTACAGTGCATCCACCAATCGAATGCTTCGAAAAAGCAATCACAGCTTATGCTGAAAAATTAGGATTTAATGGATGATTCTCACAGCACAAGCCATTGGCGCAAGTGCAAGCAGAATCTTGAATCATACAACAGAACTTAAAGTACACAGTTGCTTTAAAAAAGGTTTTAATGTGGTGGGGGTCGGGACATAAATGTTCTGACTTCT
>NZ_KV820920.1:0-9842 GCF_001815505.1 Staphylococcus sp. HMSC072B07
CACGAGATCCTGTAAAGGGTCTCTTTTTTTATGCCATTTTTTAATTTTTGATAATGAAACGAGAAGAATTCTTTCATTTCTCATCGTTGAACTAGATTCAAATATGTTAAAATAAGAGTTAATTACCAAATTGAAGGTAGTGGAAAAATGAATTTGCCATTAAATCATCAGCTTAAATCTTTTCTAAAACAACAACCTATTTCTTTTCATGTACCTGGCCATAAAAACATGACAATCGGCACATTACATGAGATGGATTTACCCATGGATATTACTGAGATTACTGATTTTGATGACTTGCATCATCCTGAAGGCATATTAAAAGAAAGCATGCATACCTTAGATAAGCATCCAGATTATGATGCCTTTTATTTAGTAAATGGCACAACTTCAGGTCTTTTATCAGTGATTCAAGCAACCGCAAAACAAGAAGCACCGATTGTGATGAGTCGTAATGTACATAAATCAGTCTTTCATGGTTTAGATTTAGCTCAAAAAGATGCAGAAATTTTACCGATGACTATCAGTGATACAACCCATCAATATGTAGCGCCACGCATAGACCAAAAACAAAGTACAAATAGTCTAGCGATTGTGACATATCCTAACTATTACGGTGAATTATTCGATATTGCTTCATTTATTAATGAACAGCACGCGAAGGGTACACCTGTGTTAGTAGATGAAGCGCATGGTGCGCATTTTGGATTAAATGGTTTCCCTAACTCTGCACTTTCTTTTGGGGCAGATTACGTCGTACAGTCTTATCATAAAAGTTTACCTGCTTTGACTATGAGCTCTGTAATCTTTATACATAAAAATGCGCCTTATTATGAACAAGTGATGGAGTATTTAACTTACTTTCAATCATCAAGTCCTTCGTATTTATTAATGGCAGGCTTAGAGCGTGCACATCAATTTTATAAAACATATGAAAGCACTTATTATTTCACACAACGTCAACGTCTACTTGATGCATTAAGCGCTAAAGGATTAGAAGTTCATGAGATGGATGATCCACTTAAAATAACTTTGACATACGCAGGGTATACAGGCTATGACATCCAACAATGGTTAGAAGCACAACATCTTTATGTAGAACTCGCAGATGAAACACAAGTATTGTTAGTGTTGCCGATGTGGCATAAAAGAGATCGGTTCCCATTTGAATCATTATTAGAACGAATTAAAGCATTAAAGTTATCGAAGACGACAAATGAGGTTTCAGTAACTATCCCCAAAATGCCTGAACACGTTGGATATTATCAGCCTGTGACGATAACCCAAATGAGACGTATCGATTTTAGTGAAGCTGCAGGTGAATTGTTAGCTCAACATATTGTACCTTATCCTCCAGGTATACCGGTGTTTTATAAAGGTGAACGCATTCATCAAGAAATGATCGATATTATGGAAGACTGGGTAGCACAAGGAATTAGAGTAGAAGGTATAAAGCATAGAACTATAAATATTAAGGATGAATAACATGTCAGCATTTATCACATTTGAAGGACCAGAAGGTTCCGGTAAAACAACGGTTTTAAACCAAGTTTCTGAACGCTTACAAGCACAATTTGAAGTCTTAACAACGAGAGAACCTGGCGGGGTACCCGCTGCAGAACAAATTCGAGAAATTTTATTAGAAGGCGAAGCTGTTGATGAGCGTACCGAAGCCTTATTATTTGCGGCATCACGCAGAGAACATTTAGTAGAAAAAGTCTTACCAGCGCTAAAAGCGGGAATAGTAGTATTGTGTGACCGCTATATCGATAGTTCGCTTGCTTACCAAGGTTATGCGAGAGGTATTGGTGTAGAGGAAGTCAGAGCAATTAATGAATTTGCGATTAATGGTTTGTATCCGGATTTAACAGTGTATCTAGACATTACGGCTGAAACGGGAAGAGCACGGATTCAAAGTAATGCGCGAGACATGAATCGTTTGGATCATGAGAGTATCGCATTTCATCAACGGGTTATTGAAGGGTATCATCAATTAATCGAACAAGAACCAGAGCGTTTTGCGGTCATTGATGCAAATCAATCTATTGAGGCGGTTGTTGATGCTGCTTATCAAGCAATTGTCCAACATTTGTCTAGCCAAGCATAAGCTTTAGATGATTGCTTTGGAAGTTGTTGCAAGCGTGCGGGTTCACGTAGTATAATTTGTTAAACTTTAATTACAGCAGACCTAAAAGATGAAGGTAAAATATTAATAGAAAACATCAAGAAATCAGACATCATTTTAGTTATTTCTATTTAGTTTTAAACAGGCTCTACCATCACAATATGCTATAATATTACAAAGAGGTGTTAGTTATGAAAATGGTAATTGCAATTGTTCAAGACCAAGATAGTCAAGAGTTGTCTGACCAACTCGTCAAAAATAATTTCCGAGCTACTAAACTCGCGACAACAGGTGGATTCCTACGCGCAGGAAATACAACATTCCTATGCGGTGTTGATGATGACAAAGTAGATGATTTACTAAATGTTATCAATAAAACATGTGGAAACAGAGAACAACTTGTATCACCAATTACGCCAATGGGCGGCAGTGCAGACTCTTACATTCCATATCCAGTTGAAGTAGAAGTCGGCGGCGCGACAGTATTCGTAATGCCTGTTGATGCGTTCCACAGATTTTAATGATAAACATGACATGAATCTATGATTCGACATAAATAACAGTCTATAAATAGTGGGGGTCGGGACGAGCGTGTAATCGAGATTGTAAAGAGACAATCAATGATTAAACTCATGAGTTCCTGCCCTTTTTCATTATGGAAAGGTGACAAATTGAATGGATGAATTATCAAGATTGACGAATGCGTATCAATCTGGAAAGCTTTCGCATGCCTATTTATTTGAAGGCGATGATGCACAAACGATGCAGCAAACGGCTATGGCTTTTGCGAAGTTGATACTATGCAATGACAATGAAATATGCCAAGCGAAAGTTGACGGTTTCAATCATCCTGATTTCAGATATGTCACAACAGATGAGACAAATCTGAAGAAAGAAAAGATTGAAGCGTTAGTTCATGTGATGAATCAATTACCCGTTGAAGGCAGTCACAAAGTCTATATTATTAATGGCTTTGAGAAACTTACCGTTCAAGGTGAGAATAGTATTTTAAAGTTCTTAGAAGAACCGCCAGAAAATACGATTGCGATATTGCTGTCGACGAAACCAGAACAAATTCTCAGTACAATCCATTCGCGTTGTCAGCATGTTTATTTTAAACCGATGTCACAAGCACAACTCGTGGAACGTCTGAAAGAACAAGAGATATCTAAACCGATTGCTGAAATGTTGAGTACTTATACCTCACAAATCGAAGAAGCTCGTGCGCTGAATGAGGAATATGATTTAGCAAATTTACGCAAAAACATTATCAATTGGTGCCAATTACTGCTGACGAATCGTGCAATGGCTTTAATTGCTTTGGTCGATTTAATGAAAGCATCTAAAAATAAAAAGCTGCAGCAACTGACATTGTCAGTCGTGAATGCATTCTTCCAAGATATTATGCATGAAAAAGCAGACATTTCAGGATACTTAGTATTCTCTGAATTAGAAACAGATATTAAACAATATGCACAACGTTTAACATATTACCAATTAACACATATGTATGATCATATAACGGAGGCACATAAGAAGTTAACACAAAATGTGAATCCAACACTCGTATTTGAACAAATCGTAATTAAGGGGGTGGGCTAAATGCTTCAAGTGATTGGCGTACAATTCCAAAAAGCTGGTAAGCTTGAGTATTATGCACCGGTTGAAGATGCTGAACTTTGTTGTGGTGACAGAGTTGTTGTAGAGTCTAAACGTGGTGTAGAAGTCGGTGATGTCAAAGATGCTGCACTAACGGTAGATGAGGAAGATGTTACATTACCGTTAAAACAAATCATTCGTGTCGCAACTGACAATGATTTAGAACAATGTGCATGTAACGAAGAAGATGCAGATGCTGCAATGGATTTCTGTAAAGCATCTGTAGAAGAATTAGGTTTAGAAATGCGTTTAGTCAATTGTGAGTATACATTAGATAAATCAAAAGTGATTTTCAACTTCACTGCAGATGATCGCATCGACTTTAGAAAGTTGGTAAAGATTTTAGCCGCAAAGTTAAGAACACGTATTGAATTACATCAAATCGGCGTGCGCGATGAGGCTAAATTACTTGGTGGTATCGGTCCTTGCGGCCGTTCGCTATGTTGTTCAACGTTCTTAGGTGACTTTGAACCTGTATCGATTAAAATGGCAAAAGATCAGAACTTATCATTAAATCCTACAAAAATTTCAGGCGCTTGCGGTCGTTTAATGTGCTGCTTAAAATATGAAAATGATCAATATGAAGCTGCCAGAGAACAATTACCTGATGTGGGAACAAAAATTGATACACCTGATGGTCAAGGTACAGTGGTAGGCTTGAATATGTTAGATATTTCAATGCAAGTCAAAGTTGAAGGTTTAGAACAACCTTTAGAATACTCAGTTGATGATTTAGAAGCAATCTATTAAGGGAGGCCACAGGCTTTTGGAACGCAGAGAAATAATGGAGAGACTATTGCGTCTTGAAACCAATGTTAAACAATTGTATCAAGACACGGCAGAATTAAAGACCATCACCATGCAGCTTATAGAAGAAAATGTTGCGTTGGAAGTTGAAAACAAACATTTGAAACAATTAATCGGCCGTTCACAAGAAACAGGAACTGAATCAACAGATGTTTCAGATAAGCCTGAGCAAAAGTCTAAAGAAAAAAAGAAACCTCGTTTAAGCAGTAAGGAGAACTTAGCGATTTTATATCAAGAAGGCTTCCATATCTGTAAAGGCGATTTATTCGGTAAACATCGTAATGGTGAAGATTGCTTATTTTGTTTACAAACATTAGAAGAACAATCCTAAAAGCGATTGTTTTAATATATCAAAAGAATGTCATATTCTATTTGAAAGCTTGAATGAGAACCTGAAGAGGTTCTCATTTATACATATTTAATCAAAAATTGGAGAAAATCATGTTGAAAGAAAATGAACGTTTAGATTGTCTATTAAAAGAACAGTTAGAAATAATTCAAAATGATGAAGTCTTTTCCTTTTCGACGGATGCTTTATTATTAGGCCATTTTACCCAGCTTAGAAAACGTGACAAAGTAATGGATTTATGTTCAGGTAACGGCGTCATTCCTTTATTACTTTCAGACAAAGGAAATCACATGATAGATGCGATTGAAATCCAACCACAATTAGTGGATATGGCTGAACGCAGTATTCGCCATAATCATTTAGAAGCGCGTATTCAAATGTATGAAATGGATTTAAGACATGTTCAACAACACTTTCAACCTTCAAGCTATAACGTTGTCACATGTAATCCGCCGTACTTCAAAACCATTCAAACGCATCAACATCAAAAAGAAGCACATAAAATTGCACGTCATGAAGTAATGTGTACACTGGCTGATTGTGTGAATGCTGCGAAACATTTATTGAAACAAGGCGGTCGTTTTGTCATGGTACATCGTGCAGAACGTTTAATGGATGTATTATTTGAATTCAGACAGCACCGTATTGAACCAAAGAAACTGACAATGGTTTATAGTAAACCTGGTAAAGCAGCGCATGCGATTCTTGTAGAAGGACGTAAAGACGGCAAACCTGGTTTGGATATTGCGTCGCCATTTTATATGTATACAACAGATGGCCAATATACAAAAGAAATGAGTGCGATTTATTATGGCAATTGAACATTATATTTATATCGTACGATGTAAAGACGGCACATTATATACTGGGTATACCAATAACGTTCAAGCAAGAATTGAAAAACACAATGCGGGTAAAGGTGCCAAGTATACTAAAACTAGACGTCCCGTTGTATTAGTTTATCAAGAAGGTTATGAAACAAAGTCAGAAGCGATGAAACGTGAGTATGAAATTAAAACATTCACGAGAACACAAAAATTACAGCTTATTGAAAGGGGCAAGCAATAACATGGGAACACTTTATTTAGTCGGAACACCCATCGGAAATTTAGCAGATATCACATTTCGTGCAGTAGACACTTTAAAATCTGTCGATATGATTGCCTGTGAAGATACACGTGTCACAAAGAAATTATGTCATCATTATGAGATTGAGACACCCTTAAAATCTTATCATGAACATAATAAAGAGACGCAGACTGAACCTTTAATTGAACTTTTATTAGAAGGGAAAAGTATCGCATTAGTCTCTGATGCCGGCTTACCGTTAATCAGTGATCCGGGTTATGAATTAGTGGTGCGTGCGCGTGAAGCAGGTATTGATGTTGTACCGATTCCTGGACCGAATGCAGGGTTGACTGCGTTGATGGGAAGTGGCTTACCTTCGTTTGTATATACGTTTGTCGGATTCTTACCGAGAAAAGCAAAAGATAAAAAAGCAGTACTTGAACAACGCATGTTTGAAGACTCTACTGTAATTATTTATGAAAGCCCGTTTCGTGTGGCAGATACGCTAAAAGCTATAGTGGAAATTGATGAAACACGACCAGTCGCTTTGGGTCGAGAATTAACTAAGAAGTTTGAAGAGATTCAGACGGCACCAGTTCAAACATTGGTAGAAGCGGTCACAAATGGTGACATTCCGACTAAAGGTGAATTTGTTATCTTAATAGAGGGTGCAGCACCAAAAGAAGAGACAGAATGGTTCAGTGAGTTAGATATTCATGAACATGTTGAACATTATATCCGTCAAAATATGAAACCGAAAAAGGCGATTAAACAAGTCGCTGAAGACCGTCAGATGAAAACAGGAGAAGTTTACGATATTTACCATCAGATAAAATAAAAATGATGTAAAAGAAATATAACAAATAAGAAAATTAACACTGAGTGACACAAAAATGTGTTATTTTAAAGTAGTACAGTTAATTATTCATCTATATTATGGGAGCACGTTATTATTTTTCTTTAGTGAAGGACACCACTAGAATAGGAGCAATTCAAAATGAAGAAAAATAATCAAACACACCATCACTATGCGATAAGAAAGTTTACAGTCGGAGCTGGATCAACACTTATCGCATCCTTTATATTTATGGGTCTAAGCACATCAGCATATGCGGAAGAATCCACACAAACACACCACGAAACACAGGTAGAAGCGGAACATACACAAGAAAATGAACAACTGTTACCATCAAAAGATATAACGACAGCACAACAGGTTGAAACACAACCAGATTTTTCTACAAAACGTTCTGAAACACAAACAAATCATGTGAATACACCATCTTCAGAAAAAAATATACAGGAACAAAATACTACTAACCTTGAACAAGAAGCATCCTCATCTCAGATTCATGAAGGATCACAAACAAAACAAGAAAAACCTAATCATAGTGAACCACTAAAACCAAACCAGTACGAACAACCAGCGCCAGTAGATAATGATTCTGTGACAAACTATGAAGAACAAAAGGTTACAGAAGATGTCATCCAACAAGTAGAAGCACCTGAAAATAAAAAAGAAGAGATTAAAAATACAGAAATATTATCTAAAACGACCTCAACTTCTGAAGAAGAAACAGTACAGACGCATGTTTCGTCAGAAGTAGAACCGAAAACTGCTCCTGCGCCAGAAATCAAATCAACTCTTACATCTCAAGAGGATGATGAGAAAACTGAAGCGGCACCAAAAGAAGAAGCCAAAACAGAAGAATCACAAACAAAACCAACGCAACGTACGGTCCAACAAGCACCTGTTCCACATACAGAAAGTTTAAAAACTAATAAAGCGCAACAAGCGATTAATCAATATCCAGTTATATTTGTACATGGATTTATGGGCTTTACAGGTGAAATAAAGCCAGACTTATATCCCAATTATTGGGGTGGAGATAAGTATCGTGTGATAGATGGACTGCGTGAAAAAGGGTACGAAGCTTATGAAGCGAGTGTAGGTGCTTTTAGCAGTAATTATGATCGCGCAATAGAGTTATATTATTATATTAAAGGCGGCACAGTAGATTATGGTGCAGCGCATGCGGAGAAATATGGACATTCTCGATATGGCAGAACTTATGCAGGGGTCTTTCATGAATGGGCGCCTGGCAAAAAGGTGCATATGGTCGGCCACAGTATGGGTGGACAAACAATCCGGCTTTTAGAACATTTTTTACGCTTTGGTAATCAAGAAGAAATAGATTACCAACGTCAACATGGTGGAACAATTTCCTCTTTATTTGAAGGAGGGAAAGACCATATGATTGCCTCTATTACAACTTTAGGCACACCGCATAACGGTTCAGCCGCAGCGGATCGAATTGGTAATGAAAAAGCCTTTAAAGATATTGTTTATGCGTTAGGACGTATGGGCGGTGGTAAACTCGCAAATATCGATTTTGGTTTTGAAAAATGGGGATTCAAACAAAGGGAAAATGAATCTTATATTGAATACGCACAACGTGTTGCGCAAAGTAAACTTTGGGATACTGATGATAATGCGATGTATGATTTAACATCAGAAGGCTCAGAAAAATTAAATCAAATGACACCGATGAACCCTAACATTGTTTATACTACTTATACAGGTTTGGCGAGTCATGAAGGTTTAACGGGAAATCATATCCCTGATATTGGACAATTCTTCCTTTTTGATTCAACGAGTCGTGTCATTGGAAGTGAGGAGAACCAAGCATTGCGTCCAAATGACGGTATCGTTTCTGTAGTATCTTCACTCTATCCAACAGGGCAAGATTTCACTGAATTTACAGATGGCTTGAAAAAAGGCATCTGGCAAGTGACACCGGTTATGAAAGGTTGGGATCATTTAGATTTTGTCGGTCTAGATGCCTTAGACTTTAAACATACAGGCCAAGAATTACAAGGCTTTTATGCAGGTTTGATTAATCATATGATGCGTATAGAAGAATTAGATATCTAATCAATAACGCACCGTTATCCAAGTGATTTCGGTGCGTTATTAATGTCTATTTATTAAAATGAACATTATCAAAGTATTTATTTTGTTCTGAAAATTTATTGTTCACTATTATAAACCCCATAAGACATTTCGTTATTTCCATTCTTTGTGCCGTCATAAGTGGTGATTTCATTGCTTGTATAGGTTAATGTATATTTCACTTCGCTTTTATCAGGGCCAAGTTGATTTTTTTGAATGGCATCTGCAAGATCTAATAACTTATAGTCTTCCTTATCTTTATTATAATCTGAGTTAGTATCAAAAAATGTAGTGATAACGTGTGTTTTAGTTACACCACCAGTGGCATTGTATCTAGCTTGATGATACTTTTCGCTGAATTCTTTTTGATGCATTTGAATCAAAGGTTTGTAGTATTTATCGTATTGGGCCAAGTCAATAGGATAACCACTTATCCAGAAATATTCATTTTCATAGCCAGAGTTTCGTGTTTTGTTTATAGCTTCTTTAGTAAACCCGTAATAACCTGATTATCTTTGAAGTATTGATAAAGTTCATCGTATTCTTTCTTGTTGGCTTTGTAGTCAAAGCCGCTGACTACTTTTCCAATTTGAGTAGATAAATCATCGCTTTCTCCTTTTGCACATGCAGAGCCTTTATAGCCTAAAGAATCAGTGGAGATAACAATACTGGAATTAAACACGATGTCATGATCATTACAATGTACGAATACTTCTGCGTCTTTTCCACTGCCAACCACGTTGGTAGCTTTAACCTTCAAGCCAAAGTTATCTTTATAAAATCTTTCTCCTAGTTCTGCGAATTCCTCTCTATGTTTTTACTAATTCAATTGCCTTTTTATCAGCAGGAGGTTGAAAACCTTGGCCTTTATATTCATTAAC
>NZ_KV820920.1:9942-23833 GCF_001815505.1 Staphylococcus sp. HMSC072B07
AACCTTGGCCTTTATATTCATTAACAGGCATAGTGTCAGTAGCTTTGTTTGTGAAAGAATTATTCAAATTGTTGCATCCACTGAATATAAAAACAAAAATAATGGTAATAAAAAATAGTTTCTTCATAGGTGACCTCTTATGATATTGATGAATTAATATAATGATAGCTTTTTAAGTTCTTTATTAATCAGCTTCATATTCTTTTGAATCGTGTTAGCTGAAGTATCTAAAGCACGAATAGCAGCACCTTCATTTTCTTTTAATCCATTCACTACGACTTCTAATTGTTGTGTCATTTGATCTAATCGTGCTTGAGCTTGTTTATTAAGTATAAACATATCATCATAATGAGATGGCTCAAAAATCATCTGTACAATGAAGGGTTTCATATTAATTAAAATATCACTTAAATGATTATTGAGTATAGGTGAAATTTCTTTACCATCATTTAAAACTGTTTCTAGGCTACGCAAGTAATGCCTAGCATTTTCGGATTTTTGACGAATGTTGCCTAATGAAATATGAGAAGTTTTGCTTAAAATTTCAGTTGTTGGATTGTTTAACATGGTATCTAATATATCTAAATCAGAAGCGATGCTCGATAAATTAAAACTTAATGTTTCAAGTAAAACACTGATAATTTTACCGTGTTCGTTATATAATTTTTGAATATATTTAGCTAAATCTTTGATGCTAGTATCTATATGACTTTTAAGTATAGACATATTCTTAAGCATATAGGGGGAAGGTTCAATGAATTGAGTTACCATATGTTCACCAACATTAGGTATAGAGAAATCTCCTTCCATGACAGTCAAATCTTTTTGTAACATTGCGCTATGGCAATCATTGATTTGTTGACCAAAAATATCGTTTTGTTGTTTGATTTTTGAAATGCCTTCTTTGGTAAGTTTTAAATGCTTCATTGTTTCTTCAGGTATGCCATCTTGCATATCATGCTCAATATTTTTAAAGAGCTCACTAATCTTTCTTTCTGTTTGATCATAAATCTCTTCAATAAATTTTTCGACTTGGGATTTTAGCAATTTAGCATTTGTTAGAAAAAGCGTAACAGATTTAAATGTGGGCATAATCAAAGAGGCTAAAATTATAGAATTTATTGTGTCCATTAAATCATTTAAGCTACTTTCAACGTTACGACTACGTTCTTTATAGGATGTTGACCAGCCTTCAACTTCATTAAGCTTAATCGTTTTCTCAAAATGGTCCTTTAATTTATATTTACGTGTATCGAATTGACCATTTTCCTTTTCGGAGATATTGTAACTTTCATTTAAATAAGATACACATTCTTGTAGCATGGTACTCATTTCACCCGAAACCATTTGAGATAATTTATTTAGATTTTCAATATCCAGTTTAATCAGTCCGCTATTTCCAGAAACAGAAATCGCATCACCAGTCCATACATTCATAGGGATACGTTCGTCCATTTCAATCATAATATTGATTGTCAGAGGCACGTACATTCCATTTTTTAATACGACATCTTTTACTGATGTTACAGTATGAATTGGCATGTTTTTATAACCATTAGTCTTAGAATCGAATTTTCTTTTATAGCCTAAATGACTGTCGATTAGCCCTTTTAAAGTCGGTACCCCACTATCCACATTGACACGCTTTGATGGCACATGTTTTACAAAAGGATCTTGAATCCAAGACAAGATGTCATAATGACTATGGTATCTAATAATATTTTTATAGTAAGGTACATCTAAATAATCAAATGATGATAAGGGCAACATCGCACTATTTGTGATAGTTACTGGGATACTACGATGTTGAATACATTGATAGGCAGCTGAAGCGCCTCCTTGAGAATTGCCGCCAATACCAATTAATTGTTTATTTTCATATGTTGAAATAGGTATATAATACTTATGAAAAAATTCTTTTTCGTTTAGTAACTTAGCGTCTGCAATTTTCCTGTTATAATCTTTTATATAATCATTGGTTTGATTTAATAAAGGAGTTGTTTTGTTTTTGTTATTCGCCAGCTTGATGTTTTCTAACCAATCATCAGCTAAAAAAGCTCTTAAAGGGTTGATTGGGTTTAGTTTTTCAGTGTTATCTGTACCTTGAAAAGCAATGAATTGTTGGCCAGTTCCTTTGTCTTTATCTAATAATTCAAACGTAACCGCATCGAGGCTACCATTCTTATTTGAATAATTTTCGGAATGGTATGAATCTATGATTTTAAAATATTTTCCATTAACATTTATTCGAGTTTTATTATTCATATCTTGATATGCCCAATAGCTACTTAATTCAATTTTATCGCGTTCTGTAATTTCATTCATTATTTATACTCCATTCAACTCTATGATCATAATTTTGGTTATATCTTGCAGAGTTAGTATTGATTATTTGATCAGTAGCTAATATATTTACTTGAATTTCTTTAGGTATAGATTTCTCAATATCATTAGATATTTCTACTACTTTCTTTGACATAGATTTTCTATTATAGCTTTTATTACGAGAGAATAAGTTAGTGACGATTTCAAATTTAGGTTGATTATACAGTGATGTTTGAACGCTGTAATATTTATCTTTGAACGTTTTTCCATTCTCAGTAATCAAAGGATAAAGTTTTTCATGATACTCTTTTAATGTCATAGGATTTCCATTAATCCAAAAAAATTCGTTTTGATAACCTGAATTTTGAGTTTTATTTATAGCTTCTTTAGTAAACCCGTAATAACTGTATTTTTTTTGATTATCTTTGAAGTATTGATAAAGTTCATCGTATTCTTTCTTGTTGGCTTTGTAGTCAAAGCCGCTGACTACTTTTCCAATTTGAGTAGAAAGTTCGTCGCTTTCTCCATTAGCACGCATTGATCCTTTATGACCTAAAGAGTCTGATGTTAAAACAATACTAGAATTAAACACGATGTCATGATCATCACAATGGACAAATACTTCCACACCATCTCCGCTGCCGACCACATTAGTAGCTTTAACCTTCAAACCGAAATTATCTTGAAAGAATCTTTCTCCTAATTCTGCATATTCATTATAATGTTTCTTTGCTAATTCAATGACTTTCTTTTCAGCATGAGGTTGAAAACCTTGGCCTTTATATTCATTAACAGGCATAGTATCAGGAACTTTGTTTGTGAAAGAATTATTCAAATTGTGGCATCCTCCTAGTAATAAAGTGGAAATGATAATGGTGCTGCATATCTTTTTCATAGGTCACCTCATTAATTATTTTGGTTAAATATATTTTATTAATGTTGCTTATTATTAATGGATATAATTATAATTTCGTGCTTCTGAAGCAGAAATAGTACGTGTAGACACGATGTATGGTGCAATATAGTTCATTTCGGAAATAAACACACTACCATCCATATTGACGCGTTCTACATAAGCCACATGTCCCCAAACGCCTAGGGGTGTTTGGAAAACAGCACCTTTTTTAGGTTGATTATTAACTATAAAACCATCAGCTTGTGCTTGGCTTGCCCAGTTTTTAGCATCTCCCCAAAATGTGCTGATAGTATTACCATTTATTGCACGTTTATAAGGTATATTGCCTCGGCGTATATAAATTATTTGCTTGTTGGTTGGTATGAATGGTACTTGGTTCAGAATGTTGTGGTTATGATAGAACATTTTGACCATAACTGTATGTAAATGAGTCATCTCAAGTATTCACTTTAAAAGCTGCATTCGAATGCTTACTTATAGCTTCTTCTAGAGTTTCAAAAGATACAACATTACTTAAAGTTAATGAATTGGAAATGATTAGTGATAAAAAAGATAATGTTAATTTTGTGTTTTTCATTATTTATAAAGTCCTTTTCAAAGATATTAAAATAAAGAGAGTGAGATAAAACAAAGTGTAAAAAAACTGTAAACGCTCTATACAAAACATGTAAAGTTTTATATGATAATTTTAAAAATACTAATTAACAAATAAAGTGTAAATAGTATTTTCTAAAACTTAAGATAGCAAATAGGGTTATGAAGTGCAATGGCTTAAATAAAATAAGTTAAGAAGAGATAAGAGCTAAATCATAATCTTGTAGTAATAATTAGATGTACTTTACCAGACTTAACCCATGACAAGGTAAATTTTCAGCAAATAGGGGATGTCAGGTTTTCAAACATTTTGAAGAAATAAATTAAAGAGAGTTTAGTTATAACAACCAATAGTTTTGTTAAGAGTTTGGTAACCTATTTTAATGAAAGATGAGTTTATGCGAGAAGATATATATAGAAAATTAAGAATGCCAGTACCCAGGTGTTAAGTGTGTTCAGTATAGCGATGTTGTTGTTTAGTTGTGATCCTTTTTTCTTAGGGAAAGATCTTAGAGATACACCAAATTATTTAGTGATTTCATCAATTGTTGAAATTATAGTTATATTATTAGGTTTTGTTCCTTTATTCTTCAAAAAACATCCTGTTGACTATTCAACGTTTTTGAAAAGTCTAAGGATTTCGACAGGTATTACTATATGTTCGTACTATAATGTAATTTTTATTATTTATAATATATTCTTTATTGTTGGGAAATTAAATAATTATAAATTATTTGGTTGCTGAGTTGTAGGAATAACATTTATGTTAATAAGTTATATAGCTAATGTCTCTAGCATACTGTTGTTTTTTAGACATCCAGATCGCTACAAAGGTGAAACAAGAAGAGATAGAAATAATCAAAAAATAATTTGGGTTACATCAATCCAAATTATTTCATGGTGTGTATATATTCAAAAGATCATTGAGTTTTTAACTATTCCAAACGCGAAAGATAACAAATTCATAATAAACGCAACTAATTTTTTAATACTAATATCGAACGTTTTCACATTTGTGATTTTTTGGGGGTTGTGAATGCTAAGCTAGATTATGAAAAAGAACATAATATAAATAGTGAAATGAAAAATGATTGAGTTATTCCAACTAGATGTAACTGTTGTATATATTAACTATATTATATGAAATCTGTGCAAATTAGAATGAAAGAGGTGAGTGATTCGCAGATGATGTATAGACCTGTAGTTTGAAAAGAATATTTAGATTATAACGTGTTGGAACTGGGAAAATGCACGAAACACTTTGTAGAACTTATGATGAGTTATGGATTGAATAAGAAAGGATTATTAATTTTTGTGTACACACGGTTTATGAAAGATAACCGAGTGAATGTTACTTTAATGATGGCGACTTATACACAATTTGTGACCAGTGATGACTTAGAATTTAGAACGTTCTTTATATTGATCAGATGTTAGAAGGGCGATTAAAGATCAATCAATATGAAACTGAAGAAAAAGAAGTTTTAGCTGAAATTGAAGGTTTTGCGAAAAATATCAATTTCAACTTGTATCACCGTATTATCACGTTATTCACGAAATGGATGACATGAGTTAGGTTGATATCAAAGTAAAGGTAATGGAAATGTAGGAAAAAACATATGATATATTTATTGCTAATTTTAAAGGGTAATTCTCTTCTTGGGTTTGTAAAAATGATTTGCATAAGGCTAATAGAAAGTTTGAATCTATAAGAATATTTGAGATTGAACATAAATAGGTTGTTTATGATGAGAAAGATAAAAAATTGACATGATCGCTTCAGTTCAACGAAGACGTAGAACCCCTGCCCAAACTTATCGGCAGTATATTGGTTATGCCTTTTTCTTACATTCAAAGTTGGTAGTGCTTTGGCAGGTGGATTTGGCAAAAGCTTGGTAGCATATTTTAAATAAGGATGGATGGAAACGATGGAAGATTTGTATAGAAAATTAAGAACACCAGTTTCTCAAATTGTAGCTTTATTTGCTTTAGGATTTTTATTGTTTAGTTTTGTGCCGTATTTATATGGTGGTCCCAAAATTGCAGGATTACCTAATCATCTTAAAATTGTAACAGGAATAGAAATACTAATTTGTTTAATTAGCTTGTTGCCTATTTTTATAAAAAAGCAACCTAAAAATTATGAAAGCTTCCAAAAAAAATTAAGAATTAGTACAGGTGTATGTGTGTTATCATTTTATAATTTTACCTTTGTACTCTATAACGCATTTTATATAATTGCATCCCATCAAGGTTATAATTTGTATGGAATATGGATTATTGGTATATCTGCTATGGTATTAAGTTATTTTGCTCATATAGGGAGTATTTTACTTTTTTTGAGGCATCCTGATAAATACAAAGGAAAAACGAGAAAAGAAAGAAACAATAGAAAATTTATTTGGATAATCAGCGTGCAATTATTGTCATGGATAGTTTATGCTCAAAAAATAGTAGAGTTCATTTTGGTTCCAAATGTTTGGGATAATAGCTTTTTAATAAATGTTACTAACTTTACTATACTTTCTATTAATGCAACATGTATCATTATTTTTAATGAATATATCAAAGCGGAAATGGAGTACAGGAAAAAATATGATTTAAAAGAGTAATACCAATATATAATATAAAATATTAGTTGATTCATGTTCTAATGGTAAACAATCATTTTTAAATGTTTTATTTTTAAAACTTCATATTCTGATTTCGAAGAATTATAAACTGGCAGAAGTAAATTCTTTCTTCAAAAAATAAATTCTAAAATTAAGTCCCGCCAATAAAAAAAGAAGTAAAAGCATTATAGAATTAGATGTTCTAATCATGCCTAATTTGGCAAAGGTAGAATTTTCAGTTGAACCTGAGTATTGGCAAGGTGAGATGTTGAAAGTAAAGGTTATGGAAATGTAGGAGAAAACATATGACATATTTATTATTAATTTTAATGGCAGGTTTGTATTACGTGGTGTATATTACTTCGGTAATGTATGCGGAAGGAATTAAATTACTGCAATGGGTTGCCTATGGTATATCTGCGTTAATCTTTTTGATTACATTCTTCTTTGTAGATTCTAGTTTTAGTTCATTACAGAATTACATACTTGTGCTCATTATAAGTGTAGTGGTATACGGATGGTTGGCGATTAAATCGTTTTGGACACGTCCTTATAAAGTGAAGCTAAGAAGTTTGGATCCTCTCTCAGAACATTCAGTAACTAAGGAACAGTATGAAGACATTGAAAGTATTCAAATTAATCTTGCTTCATCTAAGTATAAAGGTATTATTTCAGCAATTATCTCTATTGTTTGTATGATTGCGATTAAATTAAAGTTAACACCTGTTTTAAAAGATGATTTAGCAGGCGGTATTTTCACAATAGGTCTTATCCTATTTTTAATGGTTATTATTTATTTGGTTATTGATATTGTATTAGCAGTTAGAAGAAGAAAATTTTCGTTTATCACACTCAGACCGTTAGGAACGTTGGTTTTGTTAATCTTCTATTCAATCATTATTTAACAATTTAAATCGAAGGAGTAAACTATGTAGAAAATTTGTTTGATGAGTTTATGCCTATTGATGGTTATCGTAATGGGTTGCGCGAAGGGGGATCCTCTTCCTGGTTCTGTAAAAAATGATTTGCATAAGGCTGATAGAAAGTTAGAAGCTGTAAAAATATTTGAAATTGATCATAAAAATGTTGTTTATGATAAGAAAGATAAAATATTGACTGTGCCGCTTCACTTCACCGAAGACGTAGACCTCCCGACTAAACTCATCGGCAGCATGTCATCCATGCCTTTCTCTGGAAATGATGACGTCGACCAAGTAGTAGTGAAGTATGAATTCAAAGATCAAAAACATGAGTTGCATTACAAAAAAGACGCACAAGGTTCACTGAAAAGAGTGAAATAACTGCTTCATAGGAACGGACACACGTGTGTATTCCTAAATGAGTAGATAGGTGTGTCCTGTTCCTAAAAAGCAGGAGAATAAACATATAAGGAGCGCAACAACATGGCAGAAAAAGTGAAAGAAGCAGGAAAAACATTAAAAGTTTGGGCTTGGGTTTTCATTGTCCTCTCATTAATTATGCCAATCTTTGGAGTTGGAAGTATTATTTGTAGTGCGAAATACAAAAAATACCAACAAGAACAAGGCGGAAAATTATTAAATATCGCAATCATCGTTACAGTGGTCAGTGTGACGTTTGCGATTATAAGATTATTTACTTAATTCCTCAGCAACAGAACGCTTTCTCGGGTTCTGTTGCTTTTATCAATACAAGGGGTTGATTAAGGAATAATAAATCAAATGAATACGTTCAGTGCAGATAATAGGTGATATAGTCAGCTTATTTCCCATTAATAATCATTAACCAAGAAAAAACTACATCAAATCGTTTTGGCTCATAAATAGACGTTTGTGAGTTTCTTTTTATTTTTATGTCAATTTTACATAATCAACATCGTCTCTATATGCACCGTTCATTAGAATTGTTACAATATATACATATGGAATCAAATCAGTCGAACTTATATGAAGAGTACAAGGACTTATTTTGCGTTAGAAGTCATGTTGAGTGTGTTTCTGAGACTGTCATGACGGGGACTCTGCATTGAAATCAATACTGAATTTAGATATATTAATTATGTAAGATACAAGGAGGAGCATGGAATGGCGAAAGATACATTTTATATAACAACACCTATTTATTACCCGAGTGGTAAATTACACATTGGGCATGCCTATTCAACTGTAGCAGGCGACGTCATTGCGCGCTACAAACGCATGCAAGGCTATGATGTACGTTATTTGACAGGTACAGACGAACATGGCCAAAAAATTCAAGAAAAGGCACATAAAGCTGGCCTTACAGAATTAGAATATCTAGATGACATGATTAAAGGTATTAAAGCGTTATGGGAAAAATTAGAGATTTCAAATGATGACTTTATCAGAACAACTGAAAAACGTCACAAAGAAGTTGTAGAGAAAGTCTTTGAACGTCTATTAGCACAAGGTGATATTTACCTTGGTGAATATGAAGGCTGGTATTCTGTACCGGATGAAACTTACTATACAGAATCTCAACTTGATGATCCAGAATACGATAATGATGGCAATATTATTGGTGGTAAAAGCCCAGATTCTGGACATGAAGTAGAATTAGTTAAAGAAGAAAGTTACTTCTTCAATATTTCTAAATATGCGGATCGCTTATTAGAATTCTATGATGCGAACCCTGAATTCATTCAACCTCCTTCTCGTAAGAACGAAATGATTAACAACTTTATTAAACCAGGATTAACAGACTTGGCTGTCTCACGTACGACATTTGATTGGGGCGTACAAGTACCGTCTAATCCTAAACACGTTGTTTACGTATGGATTGATGCGTTGGTGAACTATATTTCAGCTCTTGGTTATTTATCAGATGATGATAGCCTATTCCAAAAATATTGGCCGGCTGATTTACACTTAATGGCGAAAGAAATTGTGCGTTTCCACTCTATCGTGTGGCCGATTTTATTAATGGCGCTAGACTTACCGCTTCCAAAACGCGTTTTCGCACACGGTTGGATTTTAATGAGAGACGGTAAAATGAGTAAATCTAAAGGTAACGTCGTAGATCCGAACGTATTAATCGATCGTTATGGCTTAGATGCGACACGTTACTACTTAATGCGAGAATTACCATTTGGTTCTGACGGTGTCTTCACACCAGAAGCGTTCGTTGACCGTACAAACTTTGATTTAGCCAATGACTTAGGTAACTTAGTCAACCGTACGATTGCGATGATCAACAAATACTTCGGCGGCGAGTTGCCTGCGTATGAAGGACCAAAACATGACTTGGATGCTGAGATGGAACAATTCGCATTAGATACAGTCAAAGAATACCATCAAAATATGGAAAACTTACAGTTCTCTGTTGCACTTTCAACAGTATGGAAGTTCATCAGCCGTACGAATAAATATATTGATGAAACAACACCATGGATTTTAGCTAAAGATGACAGCCAAAGAGAAATGCTTGGCAACGTGATGGCACACTTAGTGGAAAATATCCGCTTCGCAGCTGTCTTATTACGCCCATTCTTAACACACGCACCACGTGAAATCTTTGCGCAATTACACATCAATAGTCCTGAACTATATGAACTAGACAGCTTAAATTCATATGGTGCATTAACTGAACCGATTACAGTAACTGAAAAACCTAAACCGATTTTCCCTCGTTTAGATACAGAAGCAGAAGTGGCATTTATTAAAGACTCAATGCAAGGTTCAGCACCACAAGCTGAAGAAGCAAAAGAAGAAACAAAAGAGGAAGCACAAGAAGACGCGAAACCTCAAATCACAATTAAAGATTTCGATAAAGTTGAAATCAAAGCTGCAACAGTAATGGATGCAGAAAATGTGAAGAAATCAGATAAACTCTTAAAAATTCAAGTAGATTTAGGCGAAGAACAACGCCAAATCGTTTCAGGTATCGCAAAATTCTATGAACCTGATGATATTATCGGTAAAAAAGTCGCAGTTGTGACGAACTTGAAACCAGCAAAATTAATGGGCCGTAAATCAGAAGGTATGATTCTATCAGCAGAAAAAGACGGTGTCTTAACACTGGTCAGCTTGCCGAATGCGATTCCTAACGGTGCAGTGATTAAATAATTAAACAATCAAGACAAGCGGCTTGCAGCGAATGCTGTTTGAGCCGCTTCTGTTTGAGCCGCTTCTTTGACGCTTACTCATAATTTCAAATGTTTCATAGAAAGAATGGGTATAATCATAGTGTATGAACACTGAGAAAAGCAGTAATGAAAGGAGTACACATCATGTTAATTGATACACATGTACATTTAAACGCAGAACAATATGATGAAGATTTACAAGAAGTCATCGACCGTGCAAGAGATGCAGGTGTCGATCGCATGTTTGTCGTTGGATTTGATACACCAACGATTGAACGTGCGATGGAACTTGTGGAACAATATGATTTCTTATATGCGATTATTGGTTGGCATCCAGTGGATGCGATTGATTACACAGAAGAACGTGAACAATGGATTGAAAAATTAGCCGAGCACCCTAAAGTGATCGGCATCGGTGAAATGGGCTTAGACTATCACTGGGATAAATCACCAAAAGATGTTCAAAAAGAAGTGTTCCGTAAACAAATCGCACTCGCAAAACGTGTGAACTTGCCGATTGTCATTCATAATCGTGAAGCGACACAAGATTGTGTGGATATTCTAATGGAGGAACACGCAGAAGAAGTCGGCGGTATTATGCATAGTTTCAGCGGTTCACCTGAAATCGCAGATGTCGTGATTAATAAACTCGGTTTCTATATTTCATTAGGCGGACCTGTCACATTCAAAAATGCGAAACAGCCTAAAGAAGTCGCAAAACATGTGCCATTAGATCGTCTATTAGTAGAAACAGATGCACCTTATTTATCACCGCACCCTTATAGAGGTAAACGTAACGAACCGATGCGCGTGACATTAGTTGCGGAACAAATCGCAGAATTACGCGGTATCAGTTACGAAGAAGTCGCAAAACAAACGACTGAAAATGCGGAAAGATTATTTAACTTAAATCAATAATATAAAGAGAAAGCGCCGTTCTACATCAGAAGGGCGCTTTCGTCATGTTTGAATGTATCATTTTTATGATATTAAAATCATATTTTTATATAAGAATATAAGCTCTGTTCATATTGTAACCTTTTCAAGCAAGTTGGATAGATGGTGGCTAATCCATTCAAAGGGCTGATGTCTATGATGCACAACTCCAGAGAGGATACACGATGAGTGATTATGAATGCTTATGGTCTTCTTGACGATGATAGGTTTAATCCTTGTGAGTAGTCAACAAAGGAAATAAAGGCATAAAAAATAACCATCCAACTTTGGTTGAATAGCTATAACATTCGCCATCTCTTTTTAACGGGCCCAGAGTGATAACATGTTAGCGCATGTTGTTTTCCATCTTAATGTAAATAATAAAGATTTCGGCTTTGGACGTCAAAATATATAATTAAACAAGATACGATATAACGTGACGATGTTTTATTTTTCATGCTGACAGATATGGTATAGTATTAAAGTTAACACTGTGAAAGGTGACGAAAGCGATGAAAATAAATGAGTTTATTGTGGTAGAAGGCCGCGATGATACAGAGCGTGTTAAACGTGCAGTAGAGTGCGATACGATAGAAACAAATGGCAGTGCCATTAATGCAGAAACGTTAGATGTGATTCGATATGCGCAAGAAACAAGAGGTGTAATTGTTTTAACAGACCCAGATTTCCCGGGTGATAAAATTCGAAATACGATTCGTGATCATGTACCAGGTGTGAAACATGCGTATATTGACCGTGAACAAGCGAAAAATAAACGTGGTAAAATCGGGGTAGAACATGCCTCATTTGAAGCCATCAGAGAAGCGTTAATGCATGTATCTTCGCCCTTTGAAGAAGGCATGGAATCTATCAGCAAAGCTGTTTTGATTGATTTAGGTTTAATTGTCGGGCCTGATGCGCGTCATAAACGAGAAGTATTAGGGCGTAAATTACATATTGGTCATTCCAACGGCAAACAACTTTTAAAGAAATTAAATGCGTTTGGTTATACAGAAGCAGATGTCAGAGCTGCTTTGAATGAAGATAAAGGAAGTGAAACGTAAGTGATGAAAAAAGATATAGCAACACCGACACGTACGCGTGCCTTGTTAGATAAATATCAATTCGATTTTAAGAAGAGTTTAGGTCAAAACTTCTTAATTGATGTGAATATTATTCATAAAATTATCGAAGCGAGCAACATTGACGAAACAACGGGTGTTATTGAAGTCGGTCCTGGTATGGGGTCTTTAACAGAACAATTAGCGAAACATGCGAAAAAAGTCGTAGCGTTTGAAATTGACCAACGCTTGATTCCTGTTTTAGATGATACTTTGTCAGATTATGACAATGTGACTGTGATTAATGAAGACATTTTAAAAGCAAATGTGGTAGAAGCAGTGCAAACACATTTTTCAGACTGCGATAAGATTATGGTCGTTGCGAACTTACCGTATTATATAACGACACCTATTTTATTGAACTTGATGTCTCAGTCTTTACCAATTGATGGCTATGTGGTGATGATGCAGAAAGAAGTTGGAGAACGTTTAAATGCGGCTGTCGGCACAAAAGCTTATGGTTCATTATCGATTGTGGCGCAGTATTATACTGAAACATCTAAAGTACTGACTGTGCCTAAAACAGTCTTTATGCCACCTCCGAATGTAGATTCGATTGTGGTTAAACTGATGAAACGTACTGAACCGATTGTCTCTGTAGACGATGAAGATCGCTTCTTTAAAATGACAAAAGCAGCATTCAGCCAACGTCGAAAAACAATCGCAAATAATTATCAAAGCTTATTTTTCGATGGTAAAAAACTGAAAGACAAGATTAAAACTTGGCTAGATGAGAGTGGAATTGATCCAAGACGTCGTGGAGAAACATTATCTATTAAAGAATTTGCGAATTTGTACACTAACTTGAAAAATTTCCCGGAATTAGAGTTTTAAAATATTGACATGCTGCCCGTCGATTGTTAAAATTTAAATTTTATTTGACTGAATCGCTATAAATGTGTTATAATACAATTTGTAGCGAGGTGGAGCAATATGCCAAAATCAATTTGGGAAATCAAAAATGCACTTGAGTGTCATTTAGGAAACCGTATTGTACTTAAAGCAAATGGTGGTCGTAAAAAAACAATCGAACGTTGCGGCGTGTTATCAGAAACATATCCAGCGGTATTCGTTGTTGAATTAGACCAAGATAAACACAACTTTGAACGTGTATCTTATACATACACTGATGTGTTGACAGAAAACGTCCAAGTTTCGTTTGTGGATGAAAATCACCAGGATGCAGTTGCACACTAGAATATCATAACATTGAAGCTATATGCTTCGTATAAAAAAAGAGGAATCCTGATTCAGGATTCCTCTTTTTATTGGCTCTATACTATTTAGGACTGGTGATAATCAC
>NZ_KV820921.1:0-20679 GCF_001815505.1 Staphylococcus sp. HMSC072B07
TCCACAACACTGACACAACAATCGGTAAACAAATCTTTGATAAACACGGCTTAAAAGAAATGGAAGTTACAGATGAAGTCTTCGAAGGCAAACACTCTGTTGTATTCCAAGAAGCTGAAAACCGTATGCACACTATCAAAGCTGTGATGGTTGCGACTCTAGGAGATATTGGATAAGGAGGACACAAAGTATGGCTAAAATCGTAGTAGCATTAGGAGGAAATGCCTTAGGCAATTCCCCACAAGAACAATTAAAGCTAGTGGAAAACACATCAAAATCACTTGTAGCATTGATTCAAAAAGGCCACGAAGTAGTCATCAGTCACGGCAACGGTCCGCAAGTCGGCAGTATCAACCTAGGATTAAACTTTGCGGCAGAACATGATCAAGGTCCAGCCTTCCCATTCCCAGAATGTGGTGCAATGAGTCAGGCGTACATTGGTTATCAACTACAACAAAGTTTACAAAACGAACTACACAATTTAGATATTAAGAAACCTGTTGTGACTTTAGTCACACAAACAGTGGTTTCTAAAGAAGACCCAGCATTTGAAAATCCAACAAAACCAATTGGTAAATTCTATGACAAAGATTTAGCAGATACAATTGCTAAAGAACGTAAATACACATTCGTAGAAGATTCTGGTCGTGGCTACCGTCGTGTAGTCCCTTCTCCACAGCCAATTGAAATTGTTGAGCTACCAAGTATTGAAGATTTAATCAATAACGGATCACTCGTTATTGCTGGTGGTGGCGGCGGTATCCCTGTTGTTAAAGACGACCGCGGCGACTTACACGGTGTAGACGCAGTAATCGACAAAGATAAATCAAGTGCGATTCTTGCGGCACACATCAAATCTGATAAGTTAATCATTTTAACTGCAGTCGATTATATCTTCATCAACTTCGGTAAAGAAAACGAAGAAAAATTAACTAAAGTCACTACTGCTGATATGGAAAAATATATTGAAGAAGGTCAATTCGCTAAAGGTAGTATGTTACCTAAAGTTGAAGCATCTCTTCAATTCATTGAAAAGAACCCAGAAGGCGAAGTACTCATTACTTCTCTAGAAAATCTAGATGCTGCATTAGAAGGCAAAGTGGGTACAGTGATTACAAAATAATTCGCTATTGATGGTAGGTAATGCTCAATAGATAGTGAATCATGACAGATATATTGATTATAAAAAGTGCCTGAACATGCTTGAACAATCTCACATTTGTTACAACTTGTTCAGGCCTTTTATAAATATTTTGTTACATAATTTATATTCAAGTCCTATCATACACAGAATTTTGAATGAGCGGATCTCGCTGATTCAAAAAAATTTTACGCAAAAATAAAGAGTATTCTTACACTTTAATCTTTGATAACTTTTTTAAGTCCTGCGTTGGATAGCTTTTGAATATAAATTTAACAGCCGAAGAATGTCAAAGTCTATATATCTATCGATAGTCTCTATGACATTTGAAGCTGGAACCAATATATAAATAAAGCGTATGGGCTGAATAAAATGTATCTTGTCTTTTTTATCTGACATTCGAATATGATAACTGCATTTTTGAGATTCCCTTGCTTATAAGGAGATGATTATAATGGATCATGCAAATCAAATGGATGCTGCTAAAGAATCAACAGAGCCCCCTAAAAAGAAGAAAAAATTTAAACTTCGTATGCCTGGTGCCTTTGCCATTTTGTTCATTTTAACAATCGTTGCTGTTATTGCGACATGGCTGATTCCAGCGGGTGCGTATTCTAAATTATCTTATGAACCAGGGTCTGATCAATTAAAAATTGAAAACCCTCATAAAGAAATTAAGAAAGTGCCGGGAACCCAAGAAGAATTAGATAAAATGGGCGTCAAAATCAACATAGAACAGTTTGAATCCGGCGCAATTAATAAACCTATTTCTATCCCAGATACTTACGAAAGATTAAAACAAAATCCAGCAGGACCTGACCAAATTACAAGCGCAATGGTTCACGGAACAATCGAAGCCGTTGATATTATGGTATTCATCTTTGTACTCGGTGGACTGATTGGTGTTGTAAGTGCCAGTGGTTCATTTGAATCTGGATTACTTGCGTTAACGAAAAAGACTAAAGGTCATGAGTTTATGCTCATCTTCATGGTTTCTATCCTGATGGTACTTGGAGGAACCTTGTGTGGTATTGAGGAAGAGGCCGTCGCCTTCTATCCAATACTGGTGCCAATATTCATAGCAATGGGTTATGACTCAATTGTCTGTGTAGGGGCCATATTCTTGGCCAGTTCCGTCGGAACAACCTTCTCAACAATTAACCCATTCTCAGTAGTTATCGCCTCTAACGCTGCAGGTATTGCCTTCACTGAAGGGCTATATTGGCGTATCGCAGGTTGTATCATTGGTGCAATCTTTGTTATTGGTTATTTATATTGGTATACACAAAAAATCAAAAAGAATCCAAAAGCTTCTTACTCTTATGAAGACCGTGAGAAATTCAATGAACAATGGTCTGTTATGGGTAAAGATGCACATGCGGATCAATTCACTTGGCGTAAGAAAATCATTTTAATCTTGTTCGTTATCCCATTCCCACTTATGGTTTGGGGTGTAATGACTCAAGGTTGGTGGTTCCCAGTCATGGCCGCAATGTTCTTATCTGTAACGATTATTATCATGTTCATTGCAGGTATGGGTAAACAAGGATTAGGAGAAAAAGGAACAGTCGATGCCTTTATTAATGGTGCTTCTAGTTTAGTAGGTGTATCATTAATCATCGGTTTAGCGCGTGGTATTAACTTAGTTATGAATGAAGGATTAATTTCAGATACAATCTTGAAATTCTCATCTGACATCGTATCTCATGTGAGTGGTCCGATATTCATTATTATCTTATTGATTATCTTCTTCTTCCTAGGATTTATCGTACCATCATCTTCTGGTCTAGCAGTACTGTCTATGCCAATTTTCGCACCGCTAGCAGATACTGTTGGTATTCCAAGATTTGTTATTGTAACTGCTTATCAATTCGGACAATATGCAATGTTATTCTTAGCACCTACAGGACTTGTAATGGCAACATTACAAATGTTGGATATGAGATACTCACACTGGTTCCGATTCGTATGGCCAGTTGTAGTATTCGTACTTGTATTCGGTGGTGCAATGTTAGTAACACAAGTATTAATCTACTCATAATTAAAACAAAATTAAATAGGTATTCTGAAGCAGAGATCTGAATAGGTCTCTGCTTTTACATTTATAATAGGAAGAAACTCATGATTTTTTAGTAAAACAGTAAAATTAGTGTACCTATCCAGTAAAAAAAGTGATAGTGACTGGATCGCTGAACAAGTAATATTTTATTACATTGACGAATAACAAATTTATGTATAAATAAAAGAGGCTCATCGTAAACAATTACGATAAGCCTCCACACTTATGAATGATAAAAAGTTATTAAATCTAATGATTTTTACGATACGCATCCAACATATCTTAAAAAATTCTACTTAATTTTAAAGCTTTGGTTTAAACCGCTGCAGTAATTCTCTTTTTCTCATACTGCATCAATTTAAACCCACCTATATGGTGTTTAATAATAATAGGGACACTAACTTTTTTACGCATCCTATTTGTGACGATTTCTCTCTCTATGTCTCAAATAAAAATTCATTTTCTTTTTCTCTCGAATTTTGTATTACAAATTTTCTATATCTCATTGTGATACGAACTTGTAAATAATAGTTGTATCCTTAAAGAAGGAGTGAATTTCTAATACCGATGTTTGTCTAACTGGATTTCTAACCAGAAATAATATAACCGTTATGCGAAAGATTGCCTTTCGTTAGTTATTTTTTACCAGCTACAAACCTAATCGGTCAGGTCAATTGAATTACTGTGCTGTTAAACCTTCATGAAGTTCGATCTCTATTTATGAACTCAGCAATTCAATCTTGCACAGTACGCGCACCTTTCACAACTGCAAATACAAATTGGACTTTGGCCTGTTTTTCTCTCAATTTGTATCAAAGTTGGATTCCTTTTTTGAGAGGTGTTTGTCTTGTGCATGGCTAAATATTAGCATCATGTTTTTTGATAGTCAAGAAAAACCTTAAAATTTTTATAGATTTTTTTACAATCATTACGGTTTCATACAATTTCTTGGTGGTTATCACTATCATAAAGTAAAAAATGTTATTTTTCTAAAACCGCACCACAACAACGATTAAAGTAATTTAGCAATATCAAAAAAATCTTGAATTTGTGTTTTTCGAGTTTTAGTGTTAAAAAAACCTTTGTGGTTTACGATAATTTTTTCGCTATATATGAAGTGAAATATTATCGTGATTTTTTTAATAAAAGTTCTTTACTTATCAAAAGTTATCCTATATACTTTTTCTTGTCTTCAAAGCAAGACAAAGATGCTGTCATTTTCTTTTTTGTTTTGAAGCGCAACTTTTAAATTCACAACTTGATGACCCGCCCTTTTTGGGCGGTTTTTTGTTTCTAACAAAGCAAAAAGGCCAGACCATAAAGATAACTTTTTGATCTAGCCCAATCAGAATAGAATGTCTAGTCTCATGCTAGAAAACGGTTATGTAGCTTCTTGGAAAGACTACATGCTAAAATCTTAGCACTCCCCTATTTCTATTGTCAATCAAATATTTTAAATTTTAAATGAATGTAACCACGCTTTAATTTCTTATAAAAACATACATATTCTTATTGCTTGCAATATATTCAATTAATCAAAAGAATGGTTAGCTTCTCATTGAATACATCAATCGTTTTAAAATCATATTAAGCAGCTATTTAAAGGCATTCAAACATTCTCTCTGTTTATATTCTAAGTCCTTTTTCATTGTTTGAAATTCAGTATTATCAAACTGTTTTATTATTTTATCGAAAAAGGTGTTTACAAAAATTAAAAAGCACTTTATAATTCAACTATCTCATTACCTCTCTTTGAGGTACATCACTTAAATATAACGCTATATCCAACTCACTTTATTTCATAGCGTTCAATACCATTTCCTCTTACGTTAATAGCACATTATTTTCCCTTTAGTCGACAATCGACATTGTAGTTTTATTTTCAAGTAATACTCTAATTGATTCACAAACTAACTGAACAACTTAGAAACACGCAATTGATACATAACACAACTCAATCTTGTTTAAGATTATCGCAGTTATTTCCAAACCATATTAATTCTAGACATCAGAGAAAGGAAATTTTAATATGCCATATTTTATCCAATACATACTCCCATTACATGAATTTACAAGTATCACAATTTATAACTTCAATCTTTACTTCCCACTGACAGGTGCGCGCTTATGAATGAGCTCTCCATGACTATAAATTAATTTATTTTCAATTTAGCTTACACATTATTAATTCAATGACATCCAGACAGGAGAATATTTTCATGACTCAATTTCATAAAGAACTGCACATGACCTATCCTATTTCAAACTTAGTTTCTGAAATCAAAGAAAGCAACATGGATATTGATTCAAAGAAAGAGTTGATTTCTTTAACACAACATCTTCATCATGAATATCCACTCAACGTAGTAAAAATATTACGTGACAATTATATCCCTATCTCAAACTTAACTACTGAGGCTTACCAACAAGGTTATCGTCTTAAAATGGGGCAACTGGATATCAACTTTCCTAAACGTCTGTTCACTGAATTCGAACCTTCTGTTGTCTTAAGTTATGCATTACCTGAAGCAGCGATGTGTATTTCATTGCTGGAAAATCATGTTCATGGTTTAACACAAGGTTCAATTCATAATGCGCTCTATTATTTTTGGGGACACTCCATCACTGAATCTCACATCTCTCATTTAAAAAGTGTATTGAGTCTTAAAACAAATACATGGCGCAAACGTTTGCTTGATCGTACTCACTATCACTTTATTCATGCGCATGCCCTTCAACTCCCTGTATTTGACGGTGCACATATTGACTTTGCGAAACTCTATACAATCACTGGCATCAATGAATATGGATATAGAGATATTTTAACTTTGACTGTTTCTTTTGAAGAAGAAAATGTGGTTTGGACACAACTCTTCAATGAATTGAAAAATCGTGGGATGAATCCGCCTTTAATGATTTCAGCTGACCTATCACCTGCTTTAATGAAAATATGTTCAAAACATTTTCCAACGATGAAATATCAAGTATGTTCTAGATCTATGAGAATTGCGTTGAATGAAGCTTTTGAACGTGTCTTAAATACTGATGACTATGCTGAACCACCAAAAGACGTTGCGAAACAAGCACGTCAACTGGTAGCTACACTATTCGAGCCTAATACTGAATATCAAGTCAATGTAGAAATCAAAAAAGAATTAGTAAAAATAACGAAAGACTATCCAAGTTTTGAGGAAGGTATAAATTTATTAAATCAATACTTTGAAAGCTGCTTTACGTATCTGACAATACCTGTCGCACCTAACTACAACTATGTACTGACAAGTAATAGCGCAGAACGTATCAATAAAGAAGTTAAAAAAAATGAGTGAATGCCCTTATGTTTATGCGAGCCCAGAATCAGCAGAGCTGGCGATTTCTTGTTTTATGAAACACTTGGAGTTCAACAACTTCTTTAAACGTATAAAACTTAAAAACAGAGAGCTCTATTAAATAATTAAAGGACTGCGCTAAGCAGTCCTCACATGTTATAACTCTGTATATTTTTTATTTGACTCTTTAGCTTTCTCTACTGGATACTTAATCGCATTTTTCTTCAACTTTTCGCGGATAATATCATCAATATTCATCTCTAAGTTATCCGCAATCATGTAGCTGTATATCAAGACATCTGCCAACTCTTCAGCGATACGCTCACGCTTTGTCTCGTTGACTTCTTCAGGCTGTTTCCACTGATACAGTTCTAAAAGTTCAGATGCTTCAAGCGATAAAGAAATTGCGAGATCTTTTTCATTATGATAAGGTCTCCAGTTTCTCGCATTACGAAAATCATTAATTTCTTGGATGAGTTGTTCTGTATTATTCATGGTTTATACCTCCATTAGCGGCACGTTTAAGTTCATTTTGCAAAGCTTCATCTACTGCGTAAATATATAAGCCGTTGACGCCGCGTGTTAATAAGACGTTTAATTCATTCTTAAGCAATTCTTCTGTGAATTTAGCTTTTGTGTTATCTGAGAGTGTTCTATTTCTAGTTGCTTTTTGATTATAACTCTCTGAACCGTCAAAAATAATTTTACCATCTCTAAATTTAACAGATGGACCAATAATCACACCTGCATAATTTAAATCGAAGCCTTGTACGGTAAATGTTGAACCTACTTCATCAATAGTTTGACTTTGTTCAGGCCAAGATAAAGATTTTTCTCGTTTACTAACTTTGAGTTGACTGTTCCAAGGCATGCTCCATTCACCAATGCGTACACGCCAATAATCCGCTTCTTCAGGTGCTTTACTATTATACTTCCAGTCATACGTTGCGAGTAAACGTGAAATACCAGAGTCTTGAGATTGAGCTTTATTTCGTATTGCTTGTTCTAGCTGCTTAGGTTGATCAAATATTTTAATATCATACTTATCATCTTCAGGAATATTATCAATGGTTTGTTTATCTATGAGGCGACGAATCCAATCTACAGTATCTTCATTACTATTGATGCGCATTTGATTATTAAGATGTATGTGATTGTTATTTTCTTTAGTTTCTGACACCAATTTTTCTAACTGGTCTGCTTCTATCACTTGTTCAGTACTTAAGATTTGGTTTCTATCAAATACCGCAATAACTACTTTTGCTCGGGCAATTAAATCTTTCAGTTGGTTTTGTCCACGGTAAGATTGCTTACCTTGTGTCCATAATAAGTGCGCTTCATCTACAATGATTACATCTACTTTATCCTCAGTACTGCGCTGATTAATAAAGCTGGTAGGTTTGTTTACTATCGCTTGTTTTTTATTCTTTGGATCATACAACCCTAATTTCTTCGCAATTTCTTGATAAACTTTTAATTGTTCATCATGATTGACTAACAAATACACACTTAAAGGCTGGTTATCATTTTCTTCTAACAACGTTCGTTTTAAATCAAAGAACAAACTGCTCATTAATACGGTTTTACCTGAACCCGCTTCACCTTCTACCAACACCAGCTGTTCTTCTAAGTTATTATGTAACGCTACTTTTATCTTACCCGTTATCGCTTCTTTAGCTTTATTTTGTTCCTGAGTCAATTTATGAAACGGGGAAGCTTTGAATATCGCTGAATCTCTAATAATACTTTCTACTGGGAACAAAATATTATTCTCTTTATTCAACTTCTTCCAAATATCCGTAAAGATATCATCTAATTGATCAGCTGTATAATAATCGTTTTGTTGGTTTGCTCTCTTATTATAGATGTATTCAATACTATCAACACTTGATAAATACTGCATCAAACGATTCTCCACATCTAACGTTAGAGATTTATTGAAATAGCGATGACCAATCACATACATAGTCGACGTTAACGACAACGAAAAATCTGCCCAATAAGGTACTGTCTTCGCATCCGTCAATAAATGCTGAGAAGTACGCTCCTTAATATCAGCTGTCTCCCCTACATACACCTTAAAACCCTTTTGCTTATCATCATTAATGATATAAACCGTAGGATACTTCAACAGATACTTCGAATCCTCAGAGCCTTCCCATACGTCCACAAAATGATTTAAATCCTCCATTGAATACTTTATTTGTTTAATTATCGGCTTTCTTTTCCTATTCATTTTAATCACCTAATACACCATTAATATTGTAGTAATAAAATACTACACACCCGTTTAAGATAATTATAAGTGTCAGTGAATAGGAAAACAATAAAACCACCATACGATTCAGCTTCCAAAATACATTTATACACAATGTATTTTTCTTTCATGTTCTTTTAATACCGTTCTCTTTAATTTTAGCCTTTATATACTGATTCTCATTTTATAAACAGTAATTACATATCAGTTGTAATTTTTAATCGATGAATGCTTCTAACTTTAATACTAATCATTGATTTATCACAAATTGCTACTCAATATTCCTGTAAATTTTTTAGAGTTGCACATATTTATTTGAATATTTAGAAAATATTAAGTAAAATGAGAATAAACTAAGTAAGCGCTTACATAGTGAATGTTTACTTGTTTCCATCTTTTATATTAAGGGGGCGATAATTTGAAACAATATGACTTAGTTGTTATTGGCGCTGGCCCTGGTGGTTATGTTTCTGCTATTCGAGCAGCACAATTAGGTTTAAAAGTAGCTATCGTTGAAAAACAGTATTTTGGGGGAACCTGTTTAAACGTTGGCTGTATACCATCCAAATTATTATTAGAATATGGTAAAAAAGTTCAAAACATTAACATTGCTGACTCTTGGGGAATACACACTGAAAATTTAGACATAGATTATTCTAAATTGCTCTCTAGATCGAAGACAGTAATTTCTCAATTAACTGGCGGTGTTGAGCATTTACTTAAACAAAACAAAGTTGATCAGATTAAGGGTGAAGCAATTGTAAACGAAGACTTAACCATTAAAGTTGATCAGCAAACCATCAAGGCTAAAGACATTATTCTTGCAACTGGCAGTACTCCATTCGTTCCTCCTATCCCTGGACTAAAAGAAACAAACTATCACACTACAGACACTATCTTCAAAATCGAAAAACTACCAAAGCAATTAGCAGTAATTGGTGGTGGCGTTATTGCTACAGAAATCGCATCATCAATGGCTGACTTAGGTGTTAAAGTGACAATTATAGAAGTCGCTGATGATATCTTACTCACTGAAACTAAAGAAATCCGCTCCGTATTAAAAGAACATTTAGATTCTCAAGACATTACAATTTTAACGCAATGCACAATTGATAAGGTTACCCAAGATCATATCCAATTAAAAGATCAAAAAGATATTAACTTTGATACCCTGCTTGTCGCGACTGGCAGAAAACCGAACCTTCAAGTCATTAATGAACTCAATATCGAAAAAGATGAAAAATCATTTTTAAAGGTTGATACAAATTATCAAACTAACATCCCACACATTTATGCCGTTGGAGATTTAGTAAATAGTTATCAGCTTGCTCATGCTGCGGGTGCTGAAGGAATCGTGGCAACAGAAAGTATTGCTGGTTTAAAACCTAAAGCAATTCAAAATGAAATGATTCCACGTTGTATCTATACGCGTGTGGAAGCCGCTTCAGTAGGTTTATCTCAAGAACAAGCAGAAGAACAAGGTTATAAAGTTAAAACAGTCGAAGCTCAATTCCAAAGTAATGCTAAAGCTTTGATTGAGGGAGAGACAGATGGTTTTATTCAACTCGTTATTGATACTCAATATAGTGAAATATTAGGTGATTTTATTACCGGGCCTAATGCTACTGAGTTAATTGGTGAACTGCTAGGTGTAAAAGTATCTGAAGGAACAATAGAAGAATTATCGCAAGTGATTCAACCTCACCCTTCTCTTTTAGAAGTAATGGGAGAATCTGCAGATAGTTATCTAAATAAAGCAATTCATAAATAGCTATTTTTAAGGGGGAATTAGTTATGAATAAAGAAGAAGCACGCTGGATCTATAAAACAATGAATGAAATCCGTGAATTTGAAGACAAAGTACATGAGATATTTGGCAAAGGAGAAATCCCTGGATTCGTGCATCTATACGTTGGCGAAGAAGGTGTCGCAACGGGTGTAATGGCTTTATTAGAAGATGATGACTATATCACGAGTACACACCGAGGACACGGACATGCTATTGCTAAAGGTTGCGACTTAAACGGTATGATGGCTGAAATCATGGGTAAACGAGACGGCTTAGGCCATGGTAAAGGTGGCTCAATGCACGTGGCAGAAATAGATAAAGGTATGCTCGGTGCCAATGGTATTGTAAGTGGCGGTTTCGGCTTAGCAACTGGTGCTGGTATTTCTTTAAGAAACCAAGGCAAAAATAATGTTGCTGTATGCTTCTTTGGAGATGGTGCAGCAAACGAAGGAAACTTCCATGAAGGCTTAAACTTCGCTTCGATTTTAAACCTGCCTGTTATCTTCGTTTGTGAAAACAACCAATTTGGTGAAGGTACTACACATAAATATGCAAGTGCATCAGAAACAATTGCTGAGAGAGCTTCAGCTTATAACATGCCTGGTGTTTATGTAGATGGAATGAATGTAGTAGAAGTATATGATGCAGCAAAAGAAGCTATCGAACGTGCTAAAAATGGCGAAGGTCCTACGCTTATAGAGTGTGATACTTATCGTAAGTATGGACACTTTGAAGGCGATGAACAAAAAGTAAAATCAAAAGAAGACCGAAATGCTGATCGTAATCCAACTGAAGAATTCCGAAAATATGCCATTGAAAATGACTTGTTAACTGAAGATGAAGCAAATGAAATTGAAACAGCTGCGAAAAAAGCTGTAGAAGATGCAGTAGAATTTGGTGAAAATAGTGAATTACCAGATTTAGATTCTTTATATAAAGATGTATTTGCATAAGCTTAAAGGGGGAACTGACAATGGGAGAAGAACGTAAAATCACATTTATGAAAGCCGTAAACGAAGCAATGGATATTGCGATGGAACAAGACGAAAACGTTATATTAATTGGTACTGATGTAGCCGGCGGTGCAGATGTAGATCACTTACAAGATGATGATTCATTCGGCGGTGTATTCGGTGTTACAAAGGGATTAGTTAAAAAATATGGACGTAATCGCGTGATCGATACACCTATCGCTGAACATATTACTTTAAGTTCCGCAGTCGGTGCTGCTGCAACAGGCTTAAGACCTGTGGCAGAATTAATGTTCAATGATTTTATCGGGTTTGGACTTGATCCTATTTTAAACCAAGGTGCAAAAATGAGATATATGTTTGGCGGTAAAGCCAAGATTCCAATGGTAGTTAGAACTGTCCATGGTGCTGGCGCTGGTGCCGCTGCGCAACACTCACAAACACTATATAATATTTTTGCTAGTATTCCTGGTGTTAAAGTAGTAGTCCCTTCTAATCCATATGATGCTAAAGGATTACTTTTAGCAGCGATTAAAGACGATAATTTAGTTGTTTACTCAGAAGACAAGACATTACTAAGTATGAAAGGTGACGTCCCTGAAGGAGACTATATTGTTGAAATCGGAAAAGCTAATGTCGTACAAGAAGGCGATGACTTAACAATTGTAGCAATAGGAAAAATGGTACAGACCGCTTTAGACACTGCTGAAAAGTTATCTGAAGATAATATTTCAACTGAAGTCATCGACTTACGCTCAATTTCTCCATGGGATAAAGAAGCGGTATTAGAATCAGTAAAGAAAACAGGTCGTTTGATTGTGATAGATGAATCTAATCCTCAATGTAATATAGCTGGAGATGTCGCTTCAGTAATTGGTGATATTGGATTCGATTACTTAGATGGACCTATTAAAAAAGTTACTGCTCCAGATACACCTGTACCTTTCGCTCAAAACTTAGAACAAGCATACATTCCAAGTGTAGAAAAAGTATTAGATGTAGCTGATGAACTAATTGCTGATTTAAAGAAAGTAAAATCTTAAGTTAAGGGGGTGGATAAAATGAGCACAAATATTATGATGCCTAAACTAGGCATGACAATGAAAGAAGGAACTGTTGAAGAATGGCATGTACAAGAAGGTGATTCAGTAAATAAAGGTGACATTATCGTTTCAATCAGTTCAGAAAAATTAACACAAGATGTTGAAGCCCCTGCTGACGGAACTATTATAAAAATCACTACTCAAGCTGGTGAAGAAGCGAAAGTCAAAACACCTATTGGGGTTATAGGAGAAAGTGGAGAGACTGTTGAAGAAAATGAGCAAGAAAACAGTTCAGAAAAAGATGAAACTTCTGAAGAAAAAGATGTGAATTCAAATGATACTAACGAGTCTCCATCTCCTAAAGAAGTTAGTGCTACTCAGAATAAAGGAGAACGTATATTCATTTCTCCTCTGGCACGCAATATGGCAGATAAAAACAATTTAGATATCTCTCGTATCGAAGGCACAGGCGGAAATGGAAGAATTACCAAACTTGATATACAGCGTGTTCTTGAAAATGGATTAGATAAAGAGAGTCAAGATACGACTGATACACCTTCTGCTGCTTCTGTTCCATCTTCTACTGCAGGAGAAGGATTAAATCCAATACGTAAACGTATTGCTCAAAATATGCGTCAGAGTCTCGAACAAACAGCACAACTTACTCTGCACCGTAAAGTTAATGCTGATCCATTATTATCATTTAAAGAAAAATTAGCTACAGAGTTAAGTAATGCTGGACAAGATGTGAAGTTATCTATCACAGCATTGCTCGCTAAGGCTGTAGTATTATCACTAAAAGAGTATAAAAAAATTAATGTCCGCTATGAAAATGGTGAGCTTCAAGAATTTGATGAAGTACATTTAGGTATTGCGACATCATTAGATGATGGACTGATGGTACCTGTGATTAAAGAAGCGGATAGTAAAAGCATCGGGGCATTAGCAAATGAAATTAAAGATTCTGCAGAAAAAGTACGTAATGGTGAAACTAATGATGTTGTCTTATCTGGTGCTACATTTACGATCACTAATATGGGTACAAGTGAGATTGAGTACTTTACTCCAATTTTAAATGTGGGTGAAGCGGGCATCCTAGGTGTTGGTGCTATGCAATCAGAAGTTGTTATACAGGATGGCAATGTAAAGCAAATTCAACGTTTACCACTCAGTCTAACATTTGATCACCAGTTATTAGATGGTGCTGATGCTGCAGAGTACTTAAAAGTGTTAGCAAGATATGTGGAGAATCCTTATTTATTAATATTATAATTATAAAGAACCAGGTCTGTGTATGAAATCAACAGACCTGGTTTTTTCATTTTTATGTTATATATTATCTCTCTTCTAATGGAGTAATATCTAATACTTCTGTAACTTTTTTTAATTCATCATTAACCATTGCATAGCCATTAACCATACATTGTCCCTTACTTAAAGAAGATAATTGATTTTCAATTCTTAATCTTGAATTTTTATCTGTGGCAATTGTTCTACTTACATTAGTTATTTGATCTTCTGGAGGGGCAAAGTGAATTTGTAAAGCTGCATTATAAAGTGCTGCAGTATCTCCACCAGAATTCTTTATAGAATTAATGGACTGAGTAGCTAACCAGGATGACCAACCGAATTTACGGCCTTCCTTTAGAATCTTAGTTGTAGGTGAAGATTCTTTATGGTTGAGGTTCTGCATTTCATCTAATAACACTGGTATAGGAGAGTTTTTATCCCCTTCTCTTTCTGTAAAGTTGTATAGATCCCATAATAAAAATTCTGTAATAATTTTCTGTATTTCTGGGGTATATCCTTTTAATTGGAATATATTAACATCTCCGCTGTTTCCAAATACATCCTTCCAGTTAAATGAATTGTTTTCATATGCAAATGGATCCTTGTTCAATAAGTTACTTATTCTACCTTGTAAATTTAACGATTGAGCAGTATCTTCATCTATCAATCTTTGTTTTATAATTCCAAAAGTAAGTTTTTCATCAAAAGTACTTAGACCACTTCTAATATGTTCTTTCAATAAACTGCTTTGTTGAATACCTAAGCTAAAAACAAAATCAATGATTTGAACGACTCTATCTGCAATATCTTCATTTGTTTCTTCTATCAAAAATCCTCCCAAATCAATGTTATTTCTCTTAAACGGATTGATAGGCAATTTATCTTTGAAAATATATTCGATTTTAAGCTGATCTTGCAGTCTTTTTTTAAATTCATCTTCTAATTGTGTCTCTAAGAACCCATCTGTATAATCGACTACTAAACTATCAATATGATTTTTTGACATTTCATACAACAGACATTGCATAAAATAAGTTTTACCTTGCCCTGATTTTCCACTAATTAGTAAATGACGATTAGGCAAGCCTTTATTGCCATATTCCCAATATAGCTTTTCAACACTTCCATGTATATTGCCTAACAGAATCCTTTTTCCTTCAACTTTATTTTCAACTTTGAAATCACCACTTTTCGATTCAAAGACATTAGTATCCTCAGGAGGAGTAATGATAGGTGGAGCATCCTCTGATACAGGAACCTCAGTTGGAGTGTCATCTGTATTCGAATTACTATTCGGTTCAACTTCAATTGTTAGAGGTTTGTTGTTGTCTTCACCATTATCTTTACCTGTATCTTTTTCCGAATCAATGTCTATATTGCTTAGTTTCAATCCTTTTTTGCCACTCTGTATTTCATTTTTCAAATCTTCGTAACTTTTTTCAGCATCTATATAGGCATCATATTCAGTCAAATGAAGTTCAGCAATATTATTATCTAATTGCTTAGTAATTTTCCTATAACTGTTACCTTCAGTGAAAAATACTGAAATCCCTTTTGCTGTAGATATATTAAAATTATTACTAAATTTAATTTTATTGTTTAATACATCTGTCTTACTTTCCAATACTTTGACTTTCTTTTCATCTTGAATTACACCATTATCAATAAATTTTTTCAAGTTCCCAAAGTATATATTGGCGAAGAAATATCTATAATAATCTCTAGTAAATGAAATATCATCATCATTTATTAGATGCTTATTAAGTACCTTATATAATTCCGAAACTTGCAATGAAGCTTTATTTAACACTGATGAGTCATTTATTCCTACTTTAACCTCAGCAGGTAATAGATAAAATACTCCTTCATTATTTTCGTCTAACTCAAATCCAACAAATAATAAATCATCAGAAATAGACCCTTTATGTTTTAATTCTTTTGCTGAGAAAATATCCGTACTCGCATCTAGACCTTGCTGTCTACTTACTCTTATAATTTCTTCTAATGATACTGGAATCCAAGTAATGTCACTTCTCTCAAGTAAAGCAAGTATTGTTTTGTATGCAGCAATTATGCTTAGTTTTTCTCTTACCTTATTATCTACTTCAAGACTTCTACTACTTCTTGTACCTATAATGGATAATAACCATTCTCCGTTCAAGATATTAAATGAGCGAATTATAGATTCCATATTTTCAGGTTGGAAATTTACATTCACTTTATTTAAAAATTCTTTTAACACATTTTCATATTGAGATGTGTTGTTAGTCACAGTGATGGACTCATAATTAAATGATGAGGTTTGGTCATTATAATGAATAACATAAAGATCTTGTTCATTATCATTGAAATAAGACAAATCTACTGACGGGTCAATAAATGTTACCCAGTTTGAATTATCAAATATTGGTTGCAGGTTTTGTTCCGATAAACTAATTACATTATTAGCTATAACTTCATTCTTTTTATATGGATTTAGACGTCTATTTTGATTATTAGAAATAAAACTATTCCATATTTTCGCACTATTAACGAGAGTATTATGAGATGTCAGACCCTTTACACCAAAACCAGATACGAAGCTATTTCCCATTTTCGTATAAGTTAGATCAGAAAGTAACCCATCATGAGCAATAGAACAGTTTAATTTGTTAAAGTCATTAACACTGAACTGAGGTTTCTGATCAAAGTTTAAAAATGTGATATGAAATAGATTGTCACTATGGTTAAAGTATATGTTGATTTTATCTTTCAATGTTTTTATAACATCTTCTTCTTCATTATTGTTTTTCAATTTGTTTGGAACTTTAACTCCAAGCATTTCTGTTAGTTCCTTATAACTTTTCAAATTATAAAACTCTTCGAATACTGGACTTTCAATCTCATTATCAGCTTTATCTAAGAAGATGTTAATTGGATTGATTAAACTTATATAACGGTTGTTCGTGAAGTCATTTAAAATATATTCACAAACACCTTTTAATACCATCTTATAATCTTCTATATCAACAAATCTTGTATTTAGTGAAAACTCATCGCTAATGCTAAACAAATATTTGAAATGCTTTTTAAAATCAGACAGTCTAGATTTTATTATATTACTTAATTTTTCAGCATTCGCCTTATTTTTTGAAGTATAGGGTTTGAAAATAATACCTCTTGGATAATAATCTTCATAATTTGAGAAATAATATTGATCCTCTTCTACAAAATATGGCAAAAGACCAGCAGAATTAAATTTTCTTAAAATCTTTTCTGGTATTTTACTATCTTTAATCATTTTGGTTTTTTGAATTTCATATCTTAAAACCAATGGGTGTAAAGGCGTAAGATATAAAATACTATCTCCTTTAATAACACCTACTTCATGAATATTTTGAGTGTAAATATCATCTACCTTTTCATTATCTTTTAATTCATTCAATTCTTGCTCAAACAAAGCACAATATTCTTCTGCTTTCTCTAAAAGACTACCTTCTAGATACATTAAACTTGGTAAAGTGTTGTACCTTTTTATTTCTGCTAATAGATCATCATAGACTTCAGTTAGTGCTGGTTTTAATTCTATCCTATCTCCGTAAAAATTATCATCGATGATTTTCCCGCACATATAATCATTGTTCATCATGTTTTCTTCAAAATTTAATAAATCTTTAAATGTAGTGTATAGGTGGTATTCTTCGTTACCTTGTATTACCTTTTTGTTTTGATTTTCTATTGATAATTTTTTATCATATAATTTCTTCATCAAAGCAAAACCAGATATAGGGGCTAATTTTTTAGAAATTTCACTTAATGTCAATTTATAATAAACTTCATTAATATTTAAAGTTATATAAATATTAGCTTCGTCTTCCGCAATCAAATTATTGAATTTAAATTTATTTTCAGATTGTATATCAAAAGTTTGACCATTCTCTCTAACAGTCACTTCTCTTGGTGGCTGATTGTTTATTAAAAGTTCATTTTCTATATCTTTCACTGATATTTCTACCATTTTTGTCTTTGAATCATACTTCAAAGAGTAATCAGTCTTTAAATTTTCAATCAATTCACTACTAAAATTAACAACTAATATCCTGAATTTGAAAGTTAAAGAATTATTATTATTGTGTTTGTAACTAAATTCAAAATAGTGGTCATCATTCTCGTTAAGCTTTGATGTATCAATAATAATATTTTTTCTTTGAGCTTTTATTTCCACTTCTTCTTTTGAATTATTTGTCAAATTTAAATTTTTCATACCTCGTTTAACAATATAATTACTTTCGGGTGGAATATCAAAAGGAAGTTTAACTTTTTCTAAATGTTCACCATTTTTAAAAATAACTATACTTCGTTCTCGTTGTTGAACCTTAGTTTTCCCTTTAGGTTTGTCCCATACTTCTATATTTTTAAATTGTTCTAAAAAATCTTCTTCAAGATAATTCATTTGAATACGTTTTAATTGGTCCATAGCATCTTTACTGTTTTTAACAGTCTCAAAATCCATTTCGTACCAATCATCTTTAGAAAGGGAATTTACTACTTTTTCATTATCAAAATTTTCTTCTAAACCTTCTTTTGGGTTCCCTCTATCGTGGAAATAGTTAACATCATCAAACAACTCTTTATTTTTCTCTAATCTATTCTTTATTTCTTTGTTAGAGAAAGTTCCAATTTGTTTATCTTCAAATAATCCTAGTTGGAAATAGTTTTCTTTGTCTATTTTCCCTTGTTCTATAATGCTAAATACAGCTTCAAAATCCATCAAAGTATACTTAACTAATTCATCGTCAAATGTATTATTGATCACAAATTCCATTACAATTTTTTCATGGTCTTCTAATTGACTCTTTCTATTACTTACTTGCTTTTTTAAATCATTTCTTAAAGTACGAGTGTGAAATGGTGCTCCTTGTTTTGCTAAATCGAAAGCGCCTCCTGTTATACTATCAAGATCTTCACTGATTACAAATATAACTACAGAGTTTTTCCATTCATTCTCCTGTAAGGAAACTTTGTTACGAATAGTAACTAAAAAGTCATTCTTAACCCCTTGTTTTGCAAATACAAAAATAACATTACGATTTTGAATTTCTATTGATTCGGTTGAAAATTGAAATTCTTTACTTTCAAACATTTTTATCTTTTTATTTTCAGTATGATAAATCGCTCTTTGCAGTTTTTCTATTTCAGCTTCATTGTTTAATATAAGGAAATATCTATCTCCTGAGTTCAGAGTACTCTCTTCAAGGAAAGAGATGAGTTTTCCGCTTAAAAAATTATAATATTGGCTTGACATACTTAGCCTCCCCACTATCGCTTTTTTTATCTAAAATATTCATTTTTTCATATAATTCCACTATTTCTTCTTTTGAATATCTATCTAAAAATACTCCTCTTTTTTCAAATTCATTGAACACTTCAGTAACTATCATTTTTTCACTTTTAACAATTAGGGCTGTTAATAAGATAATCAATTCTTTTCTAAGAGTTAGCACTTTTCCTAGTTGTCCTCTTCTTTTCAAGAAATATAGATCTCCTATTTCTTCGATAGATTTAGGAAACCTTGATATTGTCTCATTAGAAACATCATTAACAAGCCAATCTCTAAACATTAAAATTTTGTCGTCTAAATCTTCCGGTATAAATTCTTGTTTTGACATAGATGTTTTGTACATTTCTAGAACTGTTTTTAATTCATCATCTAACTTTTGTCTATCACTGTTATCCATATTTTTTATGTCTTGTAAAGAGTAGAAAGTTTCGTATTCTAACAACTCATTTAAATACCCTATCAAGTTATCATTAGCTAAAATATTTTTATAAATACTTTTTATTAAGTTGAAACCTCTTTTATTCGTTATTCTTGTACTCGTTATCTTTTCTGAATCTAATGTATAGTACAATTCAAACAACTTACTATCATCGACATTAAAGCGATCTATAGTAAGAACCGTCTGCATTAAAAACTGAAAATAATAAAAGGAGAAGAACAAGCTTAAATTTTTTATAGCAAAGTCTTTATGTTCCAAAAGAAATGATAAATCTTCAAATCTTTCTCGAAAAATTTCTTTATTAATTAGTACAAATTGATTATCAGTTTTTTGTTGGGGGATCTTTTCTAATGATTCAATTAGAATATCTTCAACTAAGTTAGATGTAGATCTATCACTTATAAACTTTTTCCAGTTCTCGTCATTACTTAAATCAAAGATTTTCATGATAAATTTTGCAACATCAACTTCTCCCTTTTTTTCATTATTTTCACTGAGAGTATAATAATTTAATAGGAATGGGTGCCTAAAAGACTTTATAGATGATTCATTAAATAAATTTGAAAGAAATTTATGCTTTTCATCTTCTCCCATTTCAAAACCATCTAATAATTGAACACTGTCAACATTTTCCACAATATTATCTATATTATAGTTATCTGTTAAATATACAGGGTCCCAACCTATACTCATTCTTGATAAAGCTCCTATTACAGGTTCAAAACCTTGTGAAAACTTAGCCCTTTCTGGATTTCTTGTAAAAAAGGGCAGTAGTTTGTTTTTGAAATTTCTTTTAAAGTTAGGCTTATCATTAGAGAGTTTTAATTTATTTATTAACTGTGTACTTAAATCTGCCATTATTTTACCTCCTTAATTTCGTATCCTAAAAACCCTTTTTGTACTTGGTATTTTTTGTTATTTTCAATAAGACTTATTATAGTTTTTTCTTTAGACACAGATTCATTAAGAATTTTTTCAACGAATTCAGAAAAGACTATAGAGTCTTTCCAGACCGTAGACAAACTACCGTTATAACTTGAA
>NZ_KV820922.1:0-6514 GCF_001815505.1 Staphylococcus sp. HMSC072B07
GTGATTATCACCAGTCCTAAATAGTATAGAGCCCAAAATAGTCTAAAATTATGTATAAAAAAACTGGCAGGGGAGAAACCCCAGCCAGTTTTTTGTGCATCATATAAATACTGATATTACATATGAGCACTGTGTCCGCCGACCATAACCCAATAAGAACCGATAATAGTAATTAGGGTAATGATAATGGCGAAGATAACTTTGAATAATTGTGTGCGTCCATCTTTACCTTCAGTTAAATGCATGAACATTAATAATTGAAGGGCAGCTTGGATGAAAGCAAATCCAAAGATAATTGTAATCTTAGCGTTAAGTGCTAAAGATGTGTAAATCGTCACGTATACTGCTAATAGTGTCAAGACAATAGAGGCAATAAAGCCAACTGTATGTTTTGCTATTGTATTCATCCGCTATACACCATCCCTATCAAGTATACTGCAGTAAAGATGAAGACCCAAACAACATCTAAGAAGTGCCAGTATAAACTTACGATAAATAATTTTGGCGCATTGTCTTTATTAAGTCCACGCATTGCTACTTGGATTAATAGACAAATCACCCAACCGATACCCAACGAAACGTGGACACCGTGTGTTCCTAACAAGATGAAGAAACTTGACCAGTAAGAACCGATTTGTGGTGTTACACCTTGGTGTGCATAGTGTGCGAACTCGTAAATTTCTAAACCTACGAATAAGATACCAAGCAATAATGTGATAATCATCCAGATCATCATTAGTTTTTGCTTTTCTTTTCTCATGTAATAAATTGAAATACCACATGTATATGAACTGATTAATAACGCAAATGTCATTAATAATACTAAAGGCATTTCGAATAAATCAGTTGTTAACTTACCAGCGTAATCACCGCCGTGTTGCATGATAAGCAACGTCGCAAATAGTGTACCGAATAAAGAGAATTCAGCTGTTAGGAAGATCCAGAAGCCAAACTTGTTCAAATTACCTTCATGCGATTGCGCATCAATTGTTTTTGTATCATGCATGACTTTCAGCCTCCCGTTCTTTTTCACGAGCTTCACGAAGTTTTGCTTCAGTAGCAGCTACTTCAGAAGCTGGGATATAGTAACCATGGTCGACTTGGAAACTTCTGTAAATCATTGTACCTAATGTACCGATTAAGCAGATAATCGCTGGTACGATAGTTTCGAATGTTAAGAAGAAGCAACCAACAGTTAAGAAGATAGCCATGAAGAAACCAACTGGTGTGTTGTTCGGCATGTGGATATCTTTATAATTATGGTTGTCTAAGTAATGACGACCTTGTTTTTTCATATCTACAAATGTGTCTAAATCATCCCAGTCTGGAGTGATTGCGAAGTTGTACACTGGTGGAATTGATGAAGCTGTACTCCACTCAAGTGAACGTCCGATACCCCATGAGTCGCCTGAAGCGATACGTGGTGATTTAAGGTGACTGTAAACAATGTTAGCTACTAAGAATAAGAAGCCGATTGACATTAATAGTGCACCGATTGTAGAAATTACGTTTAACATGAACCAACCATCTGATGGCATGTAAGTGTATAAACGACGTGGCATACCGTCTAAACCAAGAATGAATTGTGGCATGAAACATACGTTAAATCCGATTACGAATAACCAGAAGAACGGAATGTTCAAGCGTTCATTCAATTTGTAACCCATCATCTTAGGATACCAGAAGATAAGTGCTGCTAAACAAGCGAACACAACACCACAAACTAATGTGTAGTGGAAGTGGGCTACTAAGAAGTACGTATTATGGTACTGATAGTCTGTTGAAGCCATTGCTAACATTACCCCTGTTACCCCACCGATTGTGAACGTTGGGATGAACGCTAATGAGAATAGCATTGGCGATTCGAAAGAAATTCGACCTTGGTATAGCGTAGCTAACCAGTTGAATATTTTAACACCGGTAGGCACAGCGATTAACATTGTTGAGATTGAGAAGAATGAGTTGATTAAAGGACCATTACCCATAGTGAAGAAATGGTGAACCCATACTAAGAAACTCAAGAATGCGATTGCTGATGTTGCCCAGATCATACTCTTATGACCGAATAAGTGTTTACGTGCGAACGTTGAAATAACGTCTGAGAAAATACCGAATGCTGGAAGGACAACGATGTAAACCTCAGGGTGCCCCCAAACCCAGAAGAAGTTAGCCCAAAGCATTGGCATACCACCATTAGCAACTGTGAAGAATTGAGTACCGAAGATACGGTCAATTGTCATCAATGCTAATGTAACTGTGAATACAGGGAATACTAGGATAATGATCAATGCTGTAACGAAAGTTGTTACTGTGAACATTGGCATTTCCATAAATTTCATAGTTGGTGTTTTCATTCGTAAAATTGTTACGAAGAAGTTAATACCTGTCATTAATGTACCGATACCTGAAAGCTGAATAGCTAATAGGTAGTAGTTAACACCAGGACCTGGACTGAACTCACCAGCAAGTGGTGCATAGTTTGTCCAACCTGCAGCAGGTGAACCACCAATGATGAATGACATGTTGAATAGTAACATTGCTCCGAAGAATAACCAGAAGCTAATGTTGTTCATTACAGGGAATGCAACGTCGCGTGCACCAATTTGTAAAGGTACAACTACGTTCCATAAACCGAAAATGAATGGCATTGCCATGAAGATGATCATGATAACACCGTGTGTTGTAAAGATTTCGTTATAGTGGTTTGATTCCAAGAACGGGTTGTTCGGAATTGTTAATTGCGTACGAATTAAAATTGCATCAATACCACCACGGACGAACATTAATACAGCACAAATCAGATACATTAATCCGATTTTCTTGTGGTCAATTGTTGTAAACCACTCTCTGTAAAGATATTTCCATAACTTAAAGTACGTGATTACTGCGATTACCCCGATAACTAGGAATGGCGCACCAATTTGTGCCATTGTGATCATCCAGTTACCTTGAACGAGTAATTCATGCCATGGGAAATTCATTAATGTTCACCTCCATGATTTTTCTTGTTAAGCTCTTCAGCTTTTTCATCTTTAGCGCCTTTTTGAGCTTTTTCCATTTCGTCCATATTATGAGATTCTTCTTTCTTGAATTCATTATTATATGGTTTGTCGTTAGGTAAGATCATAGCATCCATACCGTGTCTCTTATACATAGCGTTTGTAATTTGAGATTTACGAGCAGGATATTTTGAATCTGGTTTGCTTAATACGCCTTCAGTTACATCATAGAAGTTTGGATCTTTTGGAGTGTAATGGAAACGTTTATAAGCGTAGAAGATGTATTCAGGGTCAGCAGCTGGATCTACGAAGTCCATGTGAGTACCACTGAATGTCAACTCTTCATTCTTAGTTGTAGGTAGTAATTGTTTATCGAAAGTATCTTGAGAAAGTTTAGGTTCTTTCTTAGCTTTTTCTACCCATTTGTTGAATTCTGAGTTGCTTACTGCATGTACTGGGAATGTTTGACGAGCGAAACCTTCACCATTGAAGTTTGAGTTACGTCCACGGAACGTACCTTCTTGGTCAGCTTCTAATGTCCATTCCATTGTCATTGCAGTCATTGCATATTTTTGACCGCCAAGTTGTGGAATCCAGAAACTTGTCATTGTATCCATAGATTGCAACTTGAATACAATCGGACGATCTTTTGGAATCGTAATGTGATTCACTGTTTCAATTTTTTGCTCTGGATAAGCAAAGAACCATTTGAAACCTGCGCTTGTTGCATAAACGACGACAGGGTCTTTGTCTTTTGCAGGCGGTGCATCGTACTCATAAAGTGTTTTGACTGTTGGAATAGCCAAAGCAAGTAAGATGATAAATGGTACGGTGAACCAAATAGTTTCTAATAAAGCACTGTGATGTACTTTACCTGATTGTGTTGTATTTGTGTATCGGTATTTGTAAGCAAATACAGCGAATAGAATAAATACAACCGCAACAATAACAAGCATAAAGATGATTGAATAAATAATCAGCCATTTTAAACTGCTTGCCATTGGCCCTTTTGGGTTAAGTACTTCCATATGTTCACAACCACTGAGTAAAATCAGTGAGCCGAACAATAGAAGCAAAGACTTAATTTTTGACACTTTATTGACCTCCTAATACTACAATTGTAGGGCTTAACAATAATTTTAGTTTATTATGCAATATTTACAAGTGGGTATCCGCAACTTTTTTACATAAAAATAAAGAAAGCCTTACAGACACTAGGCCTGACGGGCTTTCACAGATTTGTTAAAATTATGTGTCCATTTTGTGAATACTGACAAAAATGACAGAAAGCACAAAAAAGGGCGCTGTAGTTGAGAATGCTTATCAATTAAGGGGTTGAAAGCGCTAGCGCCAAAAAACAAAATAATTATTTTTAAATAGATTTTATCGACAAGTTACTTGACTTCTATGTAGCGTTCAGAAATATCTTTCGCTCCATCTGAATCAATGACTTGATATTCGACTTTGTATTTACCAATTTTATTTGTATCGACATGACCATTGACGATAATCTGATCAGTCAAATCTCCGTCTTCTTTATCATAAGCGCTGATTCCATTCAGTAAGTTGTAATTTTCGCCTTTTTGAATAATCGCATCTTCAACACCTTTAAGCTTTGGTACAGAGTTATCTGTAGCTTCAGCGTTTAAATTGGGTGTTACTAATGTAGCAGACACACCAAGTGCTGAAAGTGACTGTAATAGTTTGTTCATTGTTTAGACCTCCGTATTCAATGGCTAATCATTAAAGCGTCATATTAATCAGTTCAATCACGAATATTTGCGATTGAACTTTGTATTAGGTTCAATATACCGTGTTTGTTTCTTTATTACATCCTACTACGGACCTAATCTTTATCACAAGACTAATTTTACAGAATAATTATGAAAATCAGATTAAAATAACGTTAAGTTTTCTCAGTTGTCAAATATTTACTGAGAAAAAAGCGGGAATATTTAGAAACAATATATAGGAAAGAAGTTAAAGGAGGGATTTATGCTAAATAATAGTGGGGGGCGTACTTTATTTCATTACTAACACGGTATTTTGAGTCCCGCACATGTAAGAAGAATGCTTTAAATAAAAATCATTATAATACGTTTTAAGTTTGTCATATTGTTTATACTTAATTGTGAAAAGAATATGAAGAAATATGAAATAAAATTGTCTATTATGTGAACTAGGTTCTTAATTGTTTTAATTTCGTCATATTCGTATTATGATGAAATTGAGTCGAAGAGGGAGTGAAGTTAAATGTTATCTGAAAAAGATATGGATATTATTAAACAAACAGTACCAGTTCTTCAAGAAAAAGGTGTGGAAATTACGTCATTCTTCTACAATAGAATGTTCAATGAACACCCAGAGTTACGCAACATGTTCAACCAAACTAACCAGAAAAAAGGTTTGCAATCCACAGCCTTAGCTCAAACAGTCTTAGCTGCAGCAGCAAACATTGAACAGTTAGGTGCAATTATGCCTGTAGTTAAAGAGATTGCTTACAAACACGTTGCATTACAAGTACCTGAATCAGGTTACAAAATTGTTGGTGAAAATTTAATCGCAGCAATTATGCACGTTTTAGATTTAAAAGAAGAAGATCCAGTGATTCAAGCTTGGATTAACGCATACTGGGAAATTGCAGATGTATTCATTCAAGTAGAGAAAGACATGTATGCTGAAATGTTATGGGATGGTTTCCAACCATTCACAGTTACAAACATTGAAAATGTCGCTTCAGATATTAAAGCATTTACAGTTTCATCAGATAAATATGATTTACGCAACTTTGAAGCAGGTCAATATATTACAGTTGATGTTTCAAGTGATAAATTACCATACAGAGCAAAACGTCACTATTCAATCGTTGGCGGAGACGAAGATACGTTAACATTCGCAGTTAAACGTGATGTTTCTGAAGACAGTGAAGGTGAAGTTTCAACTATCTTGCATGACGAAGTGAAAGTTGGAGATGATATCAACTTAACTGCGCCAGTAGGTGCATTCAGATTGCATAACACTGACAAAAACCAATTATTCTTAGCATCAGGTATTGGTGTAACACCATTAGTGTCAATGTATGAAAAAGCAATTGAAGTCGGTGTACCGAACATTCAATTCATTCACAATACAACTGATGTTAATGATGTACCATTCTCACAACGTTTATCTAACGATGCAGCAGAAAATGATAATGTGACTTATGAAATCCATGATCGCAAATCAAATGGCTACATCACTCAAGAAGATTTAAAACAATATGTTACAGAAGATACAGAAGTTTATGTATGTGGCGGTATTTCATTCTTGAAATCAATCGTCAATGAATTATATGAATTAGGTTTAGACAAATCACAAATTCATTTCGAAACATTCATTCCACGTTTAAGCGTAGACGTTTAATTTTTACTGAAATAATAATCTGAATGATAGAGAAGGAGCTGTTCATTCCGAATTTTCGGAAGGGACAGCTCCTTTTTGTGGCTCTCTGTCAAATAGGACTGGTGAGCAAAAAC
>NZ_KV820923.1:0-200 GCF_001815505.1 Staphylococcus sp. HMSC072B07
TGGTCAGTCGAACCATCTGGGTATGTCACTGTAACTGGAACATCGTATACACCTGATGTGTTTCCATTAGGTAATACAGATGGGTTATCTACCGTAACTTTATAAGGATTATCCACTTTTGAATAACCAGGTACGATTACTTTAGAAGTAACATCTTCAATTGTAGTTGGTGTACCATATGGTTTTTCAACTTTTCCAGC
>NZ_KV820924.1:0-30225 GCF_001815505.1 Staphylococcus sp. HMSC072B07
TTTATTTTGGACTGTATTTATGTCCCAGCCCCGTTTCTTTATATTAATCATTATATTTGTGCTTTTTCTACATCAAATTGTAAACCATCATCATCTAAGTCAACTTTAATTGTTGTACCTTCTGGTAATGATTCTTTAATCATCATACGTGCTAATGGCGTTTCAATTTGACGTTGTACAAAACGTTTTAATGGACGCGCACCAAATTGCGGTTCATATGCTTCTTCACCCAACCATTTTTTCGCTGCGTCTGACACTTCAATTGAAATTCGTTGATCTAATAAGCGGATATTCAATTCTGCTAAGATTTTTTCTACAATCAAGCTCATGTCATCTACTGATAATGGACGGAATAATACAATATCATCCATACGGTTCAGGATTTCAGGTTTGAAGAATTGATTTAAATTATTCATGACTGCTTTTTCTGTGTCTTCTGTAATTACACCTGTTTCTTTCACTTGTTCAAGTAAGATTTGCGAACCAATGTTACTTGTCATAATGATGATTGTGTTTTTGAAGTCTACGTTACGGCCTTTAGAATCTGTTAAGTGACCTTCATCTAATAATTGTAATAACACGTTGAAGACATCAGAGTGTGCTTTTTCTACTTCATCTAATAAGATGACTGAGTAAGGATTACGACGCACTGCTTCTGTTAATTGACCGCCTTCATCATGACCGACATAGCCTGGAGGCGCTCCGATTAAACGAGAGACAGAGTGTTTTTCCATATACTCACTCATGTCGATACGAATCATGTGTTTTTCTGAATCGAATAAGCTAGAAGCTAAAGCTTTCGCAAGCTCTGTTTTACCGACACCTGTTGGTCCTAGGAATAAAAAACTTCCGATTGGACGGTTAGGGTCTTTAATACCTGCACGTGCTCTGATAACCGCATCTGCAACTAAATCAACGGCTTTATCTTGACCTACGACACGTTCATGCAAGATATCGTTTAAGTGTAGTAATTTGTCACGTTCACTTTCCACTAATTTTGTAACTGGAATACCTGTCCATTGACTGACGATATCTCCGATTTCTTCATCTGTCACAATTTCACGGATAATACGTTCTTCATCACCAACTTGATCATCTTGGAACGCATCTTCTAATTCACGTAATTCTTTTTCTAATTGAGGAATTTTACCGTGTTGCAATTCCGCTGCTTTTTCAAGATTATAGTTATTTTCAGCATCTTCTAATGCTTTACGGCTTTCATCAAGCTCTGCTCGTTTTTCTTGTAGTTTCGCAATTTTTTCTTTTTCTTGTTCTACACGAGATTGTAACGCTGCTTGTTTTTCTTTTTCATTTGAAAGCTCTTCTTGAAGTTCTTTCAAACGTTGTTGGCTGACACTGTCTGATTCATGTTGTAGCGCATTTTCTTCAATTTCTAACTGCATTACACGACGGTTGACTTGGTCGAGTTCTGTTGGGTTAGAACCCATTTCTGTACGAATTGTCGCACATGCTTGGTCTACTAAGTCAATTGCTTTATCTGGTAAGAAACGATCTGTGATATAACGATCTGATAATTCTGCTGCAGCAACTAATGCACGGTCTTGAATACGTACACCATGATACACTTCATAGCGTTCTTTCAATCCACGTAAAATAGAGATCGTATCTTCTACATCAGGTTCAGACACGTTTACTTTTTGGAAACGACGTTCTAATGCTGAGTCTTTTTCAATATATTCACGATACTCATTTAAAGTTGTTGCACCGATACAGTGTAATTCACCACGTGCTAACATCGGTTTCAACATGTTGCCTGCATCCATCGCTCCATCTGTTTTACCTGCACCGACTAGCATATGCAATTCATCGATAAAGAGAATAATACGACCGTCAGCATCTTTAATTTCTTTTAAGACTGCTTTTAAGCGTTCTTCGAATTCACCACGGTATTTTGCACCAGCCACTAATGCACTTAGGTCTAATTCGAAGATTGTTTTATCTAATAAGGATTCCGGCACGTCTTTTTTCACAATTCGTTGTGCTAATCCTTCAACAATCGCAGTTTTACCGACACCTGGTTCCCCGATTAAGACAGGGTTATTTTTCGTTTTACGACTTAAGATACGAATCGTATTACGAATTTCTTCATCTCTTCCGATAACTGGATCCATATTTCCTTGTCGGACTTCTTCTACTAAATCACGACCATATTTTTCAAGTGCTTCATAGTTCGCTTCTGGATTTTGTGATGTCACGTGATTTCCTCCTCTGATCTTCTTAATAATTTCTTTGATTACTTCATTTTTATTTCCGACGTATGATTTAGTTGTCTCATCAACTTCCATGGCTGCTAACAACACATGTTCCATTGATACAAACTCATCATCATAGTCTTTCATAATAGCTTCTGCTTTATTAAACAGCGTATTGGTTTCATTGCCGATATATTGACCATATTGAATATTATCGCCTTTAACTGTCGCATGGCGTTTTAATTTTGAATCATATGCGTTCGCTAATTCACTCGTATCAATATTGGCACGTTCTAATACACTATTAAATAAACTATCTGTTTCTTTTAAGGCAGCTAATAACACTGCTTCTATTTCTACATTTTGTTGTTCATAGTCTTGTGCAAGTTGAATCGCTTGTTGTAACGCTTCTTGCACGGCATAGGTCATCTTATTTGCATCCATTCTCTTCACCTCTGTTACTCAGTATGCTTGCAAGTCCTTTTGACTTTGACTTTCTTTGACCTTATACATAGTATAGAGCATCGACCCTTTATTTTTCAACTTATAACGCTTCGTTTCAGTAAATTTTTCTCTTCTTTTTAAGTCATTCCTCATATGCTTTACCACAAAACTTTTACCTATAACAAACTCACTCTAAATATAAGAAAAGAACTGAAATCAGCGTTCATTTTCTGATTTCAGTTCTTGTATTCGTTTCTATTTACTTGTCTTTTTTACTGAGACCCATTGTTTTAATGATTTCATCAGATAATGCTTTAACACCTGGATACTCTAAATGAATACCGTCATATGCGAAGTATTCAGGATGTCCTGCCGAACGTTTATACCAATCTACGAGTTTAACGTTTTTATGTTCTTTAGCCGCTTCTTTCATCAATTGGTTAACGTGTCCTTCATAAGAACGCGGCACACGTGTGTTGACTAAATAGATGTCCGCTTTACCGAATGATGCGATAACATCATCTAATTGTTCTTTATTGAAGTCACCATTCGTACCTAATTCAATAATGACTTGGTCGCCTTTTTTATTATAGTGACTGTAATTTTGTTGGATTAATGGTTTAGCTTGGTACATATTACGTCCCACTTTACCATCAATGACTGAATGCGGTACTTGTTCTTTAAAGCGTTCACCAATATCAACCATAACAGAGTCACCGATTAATAAAGGTTTCACTTTATTGTATACTTCAACTTGTTCTTCTGGCTGCTTGCCGCCGCCATTGCCTAAGAAATCAATTTTGCCATACGGCACTGGGCGTACCACATATTTATCAATTGAATTTGTATTGAATTGAGTCGCTTTATCCGCAGTTTTATCTTTACCGTAATGATCAAAGACACCTGCTAAAATTACCGCAAACGGAATTGCAATGACTAATAATGCCAGCCAATGAACCCAAATACGTTTTGATTTCGTTCTAAATGACAACATTTTGAAGCCTTGTTTTCTAAATGGTGTTTCAACATAACGATAAGACACTTCGGCCATAATGAATGTTAAAACAACATCTACGACATACACCCATACTGGAATTTGTCCTGCTACAAAGTAGCGATGCAATAATACGATAATTGGGAAATGCCATAAATATAAACTATATGAGCGTTGTCCGATATATACAAATAATGGATTGCCCATAAAGCGTGCTAATAAGCCGCTCGGATGTACCACACTAGCAATTAAGAAGAGTGTAATCCCTGAAATCAAGTAGAAACCACCATTATAAATCCAGTAACTTTGGTCTTCTACAACGACAAATAAAGCCATTAAAATTGCTAATGAGATAACTCCCATCAAGTCAACTGACATACGTACCGCAAGCGGCGGATCTTTTCTCAAACGGTTCGGCGGCCATAAAAATGCAAGAATGACACCGAGTAATAACGTTTGCAAGCGTGTATCTGTACCGAAGTACACACGCGAGAAGTTCATGCCAGGATGTGTAATCCACACCATTGCTAATAATGAAGCTAATGAGATAATCCAAAATATCAATACAATTTGTTTATGTTTCTTAACTTTAGCCAGTAATAAAATCAAAACTAAAGGAAAGAATAAATAGAATTGTTCTTCAATCGCAAGAGACCATAAATGTTTTAAAGGTTCAAATGAAAATTGGTCGAAATAATTGACATCTTTAGCGATATACCACCAGTTAGAGACGTAAAAAATAGCCGCAATCGCATCTTGTTTAACACGAAGTATTTCATCTCTTTGGAATAACAACGTAAATATCGTAGTTACACTGACCACAAATAACATTGCTGGAATCAAACGTTTAATACGTCTGTACCAGAAGCGCTTTAAACTGATCGTTCCTGTTTGATGATGTTCTATTAATAAAAGACTTGTGATTAAATATCCAGAAATAACAAAGAACGTATCTACACCAAGAAATCCGCCTGAAAGCCATTGTTTATTTAAATGGTAGATAAGAATACCGAGCACAGCAATTGCCCTTAACCCATCTAAACCAGGCATATAGTTCATTTTTTTAGGTTTTTCAGGTGATGCACTGTTCTGAGCTGAACTGCGTTTCAAATTAGTCATGCATTTACCTTTCTTTCTGATTTAAGATTTTGCGTGGTTCATTGTGCTCTATGTATGTGACAGAACACGTGAGTGTCATAATTACCAATTGTAATATTAATGTAATATTCTTGCAATATCAAGATATTTTATAGTTATTTGAATAAATCTTTTATTTAGCATGAATCGCACAACTCATTTATAACAATTTTGTGAACAAGTACAATTCGGGATAAAAAAAACGACTTATCGTCTTCAGCTATTTTTCATTAGCTTTAAACAAATAAGTCGTTTCATTTCTTATATCATTGGCATGATATCTCTTAGCTCACGCCTAAAGCGATTTTCGCATAGCGTGACATCATATCTTTATTCCATGGCGGATTCCAAACAACATTCACTTCAGTATCTTGAATTTCCGGAATTTCTGCAAGCGCCATTTTGATTTGTTCAATAATTTGCGGTCCTAAAGGACAACCCATTGATGTTAGTGTCATCTCTACTTTACATAAACCATCGTCTTCGAGATTGACTTTATATACTAAACCTAAGTTGACGATATCAATGCCGAGCTCAGGGTCAATTACGTTTTCTAATGCACCTAAGATATTATCTTTTAATGCTTCATCCATTATATTCACCTCTTTTATGCAATTATGGTTATTATCAATATATCAAATATCCGACAAAACTCCAATAAAATGCTATTATAGGAATACATTCACAAAAAAATGAATCAGCCTATTTATAGACAATGTTTCATATAAGGAGATTGAGCAGTGTTTATACTCAATTCATCCATTTCATGCGTCAAACCGCATTTAGATTTATTTATCAACTTAAGCACAAGGAGATTATACTATGGAACCTTATTTAATTTGTTTAGATTTAGACGGAACATTATTAAACGATGAAAAAGAAATTTCACCATATACATTTAAAGTTTTACAAACGTTAAAAGAACAAGGCCACCATATCATGATTGCGACAGGCAGACCTTTCAGAGCCAGTCGTCCTTATTATGACCAATTAGGCTTAAATACGCCGATTGTCAACTTCAATGGCGCCTATGTTCATAATCCGACAGATGCTGACTTCCCTGTCACACATGAGACATTAGATCCAGACTTGGCCTCAAGTATTATTGACGCATTACGTAATATGCAGGTAAAAAATATTATCGCAGAAGTAAAAGACCATGTCTTTATCGATACGTACGATGAACATCTATTCGAAGGTTTCTCTATGGGCAATCCTAAAATTGAGACTGGAGATATCGTCAGCCAATTAAATGAATCACCGACTTCTATTTTAATCGAAGCCGAAGAGCATATGATTCCAAGAGTAAAACAAATGTTGTCACGTTTCTTCGCAGAAAGTATTGAACATCGCCGCTGGGGTGCGCCATTCCCAGTTATAGAGATTGTTAAACGGGGTATAAGTAAAGCGAGAGGAATTGATAGTGTGAAAGATGCACTCGGTGTAGACCGCAATCACATTATCGCTTTCGGCGACGAAGATAACGATACCGAAATGATTAAATATGCGAAACATGGCGTAGCGATGGATAACGGCTTAGATGAACTGAAACACATCGCAAAAGAAACAACTTATTCTAACAACCAAGACGGTATCGGCCGTTATTTAAATGACTTTTTCAGTTTAAATATTCCTTATCAAGAAAACGCAAACGTGCATTCTTGTTAATATAAATCTTATCAATTCAAGGTTTGCAAGTGTTTTAAAGACAATCTATTATGACACTTTGTATCAACCTTGTTTTTTTATTACATCATATTGGAGGTAAAAACATGACACATATTATTATTGTCGGCGGTGTCGCTGGCGGCGCAACAGTCGCAAGCCAATTACGCCGATTAAATTCAGACTATAAGATAACGGTGTATGAGAAAGATCGCGATGTGACTTTTGCGAACTGTGGTCTTCCCTATTATTTAGGCGGTATTATTCCAGATCGTTCGCAATTGCTCAATTACACACCTGAAGGTTTAAAAGAACAAAAAGATATCGATGCACATGTCTATCACGAAGTCACACATGTTGATCCTTCTAAAAAAGAAGTGACAGTCAAAAACAGAGAGACTGGCGAAACATTCACAGACAATTACGATAAATTAATTTTAAGTCCAGGTTGTCGCGCAAACTCACTCCCACTGGACACTGATATGGCCTTTACACTACGTAACCTGGAAGATACAGATGCAATTGAAAACTACATTAAACAAAATAATGTTAAAAAGGTGCTGATTGTCGGTGCCGGCTACATTTCATTAGAAGTCTTAGAAAACTTATATCATCACGGTTTAGAAACGGTATTAATCCACCGCTCAGATAAAGTCAATAAATTCATGGATCAAGATATGAACCAAGTGATTTTCGATGCGATGGATGAACGCAAAATTGATTATCGACTCAATGAAGAAATTGACACTGTAGAGGGTAAAACGGTGCACTTCAAATCAGGTAAACAAGAAGACTTCGACATGATTATTGAAGGGCTCGGTATTGTACCGAACAATGAATCATTTAAAGATACTGACATCAAATTAGATGACGATGGTTATGTCCCAGTCAACGCATACTTCCAAACGAACTTTGAAGACATTTATGCGATTGGCGACATTGCCTCTTACTATTATCGTCATGTTGACTTACCAACACGTGTACCGCTAGCTTGGGGTGCACATCGTGCTGCCAGCATTGTAGCACAACATATCGCTTTAGACAGTGCTCCGCCGTTTAAAGGCTTCTTAGGCGCAAATGCGGTGAAATTCTTTGATTATACTTTAACGAGTGTCGGTATCTCACCAAACGAATTGAAACACTTTAATTATGGTATGACTGAAAATGAACAATACAACCATGCCAGCTACTTCCCTGGCGCAGAACGTGTCCATTTACGTGTCTATTTCGACAAAGATACACGTCGTATTTTACGCGCTGCCGCAGTCGGTAAAGCAGGTGCAGATAAACGTATTGATGTACTTTCAATGGCCATGCAAAACAATATGACCATTGATGAACTAACTGAATTTGAACCAGCCTATGCGCCGCCTTATAGTTCACCTAAAGATATTATTAATATGGTGGGTTATAAAGCGCAATCTAAATAATATATATTATTTAGAGAAAATCCATAAAACCATCAAGCATTCAATAATAAATTCAAAATAATTATAATCATTATAATTAAGCTAAGGTTATATGTTATCATAGATACGGAATATTGAAGAAATGGGGAAATTACATGTTACATTTACACATTTTCAGCTGGGTCATCGGGATTATTTTATTTATCGCAGCTTATTTCAGTTTTAAATCACCCGGTGCACCTAAGAAAGCTTACAAACCGTTGCACATGGCATTACGTTTGTTCTTAGTACTGATCTTATTCAGTGGTGTGTGGCAAGTTGTTGTAGAATTCGCTACTGCAACAGGTAGTGCACATATGTTACTCACATTAAAAATGATTTGCGGTATCGCAGTTGTTGCTTTAATGGAAGTGACATTAATCCGTAAAGAACGTTCAGTTTCACACACAGGTTTATTCTGGGGTACAATTGTTCTAATCATTATCACAATGGCATTAGGCATTATCTTACCAGAAGGACCAATCTCAAGCCTATTCGGCATTGGTAATTAATAAACTATTTAAAGCTCGTCACTACATGTGATGAGCTTTTCTTATTGCTTTTAAACTTTAAGTGAAAATTAATTTTTCTATTTTGGATATTAAAAGACCCGAGTTGAAACAAATTCATTTCAACTCGGGCTTTATTATAATAATATGCTTAATTAAAAAGCATGATAATTATTAATTACTCTTCTTCTTTAGAGATAAAGTTAGTTAAAGTACCGATATTATCGATTGTAACTTTAACTTCATCACCAGGTTGTAGATATTGAGGCGGATTCATACCTGCCCCAACACCTGATGGTGTACCTGTCGCAATGATATCACCTGGGTGTAAAGCAACAAATTTAGAGATTTCTGCGATCAATTCATCAATTTTAAGAATCATTTGACTTGTATTGCCATCTTGACGAATTTCATTGTTTACTTTTGTGACGATATTTACGTCTTCAGGTGTCGGTAATTCATCTTTAGTAACGATATAAGGACCCATTGGGCAACCGCCAGTTAAGCTTTTAGATAAAAAGGCTTGGTCTTGTTGACGTTGTGCTGTACGGTCTGTGATATCGTTAATGATTGTATAACCGTATACATAGTCTAATGCTAAACCTTTAGGAATTTTCTCGCCTGATTTACCGATAACAACCCCTAATTCACCTTCATAATCCAATGTATCTGTAATATCTTTATGGTTAGGAATTGTTGATTCATCACCTGTTAAAGATGATGCTGCTTTAGTGAACACGTATAAGCGTTCTACACTATGATTCAATTCATCCGCATGCTCTTTATAGTTACGTCCGAATGCAATCACATTGTTCGGCGGTGTCACAGGTGGTAAAAATTCTAAGTCTGCAAATTGTACTTTATAGTCTTCTGAATTTGGACTATCTGTTGCTGCGACAACTGCTTTACGCACTTGCTCTTGGAAATCTAATGTATGGTTTTGTTCTAAACCTTCTAATAAAGTCTTAGGATGGAAGTCGCCTTCACCAAAATCTGCGAAAACTTTTCTTAAATCCCAAGCTGCTTCTTCACGTTTTACTTTCACACCATACGATGTTTCATCATTATATTTGAATGATAAAAATTTCATTCAATATCAGCTCCTCATCTCAATCTTAATTTACATTATAACTGTATTTTCAGAAAAATAACAAATATTTAATAAACACTTCCAAATATAGGGAGTGATAATATGAAAATACAAACTAAACGTCTAATCCTCTTAATTATCTCTACCCTGTCCATTTGGAATTAATGCGAAGTGTCATCTAATCTTAATTCACCGTATTGGAAGAAATACAGCGAACCTTTGACTTTCGTGTTTAAAATCGTCTCAAGTGCGGCTTGATAATAGTACATTTGTACTTTATAACGCGCTTTTAATTTTTCGCCGACTTCTTCATCTGTTTCACTTTTTCGTTGGTTAAAGGCATCAGTTTTATAGTCCACAAAGTAATACTGATCATCTTGTCGATAAATCAAGTCAATCATCCCTTGGATAATTGAAACATCTTCATTTTGATCCATTTCGTGATCAACTTTACTTTGGTTAACCACAAAAGGTACTTCGCGCATAATCTGGTCACTTTGCGCAATCTTCATATAAAGATCACTATTGATGAATTTAACAACTTCTTTCATACGAATGTCTTGTTTCGCATCATCTTCGATAATATTCTTCTCAATCAAATGATCAATATATTGATCTAATTCATCTTCAGTCATACGCTCAGTTTTAAACGGTAAATGCTGCATCACTGTATGCATCAATGTTCCGATTTCATTAGCTTTACGTTTTTGATGTTGACGTAAAAATTGCGGACGTTCATAAGTCGAAGCACCTAAACGGTATTGGCGGACACGTTCATAACTTGTGCCGCTTTCTTCTGTTTCTAACTGACGTTTCAATTCAGATACAGATTGTTTCGTCGGTTTGACCATATCTTTTTGATATGGATATTCAAACGCTAATTGTTGTTCAATTTGACGTTCTACTTCTGGTTGACCAGACTGATAATCAATAATATCTGCCACCGTACGATAATCTTCTTTGTCTTCTTCTGTTTCATCTGGTTTGATATCACTATAATCATCGATTTGAATTTCTACTTTAGGTTGAAGCGGTAATGCTAAATCATTAATATCTTGTTCAAACTTCAAATCATTAGTAATGCTGTGAGATTGATATTTCGCATAAATCGGATAAATCAGTTCAAATGGCGTTTTCGCACTCAAACGGTAACTAACAGGCAACTTATCTCCTGCAATCGCTGTACCGACCATTTTATCTAATGCTTGTTCGCTCTTCACACGTCCAATTAAGAATAATTGCTCTTTGGCTCTTGTTAAGGCTACATACATTAAACGCATTTCTTCAGAAATAATTTCATTTTCATTAATGGCTTTAAGTGTCACAGAGGCAAGTGATGGGAACGTGATATCTAGTTCAGTATCAAAGTAAGTCAAACCTAATCCGTATTTTTGATTTAAAATCACTGGTTGACTTAAATCCTGTTTATTAAACTGTTTACTTAATCCAGAATAAATCACAAATGGGAACTCTAAACCTTTACTAGAGTGAATGGTCATCATACGTACCACATCATCATTCGGACCAACGACATTCTCTTCACCGAAATCTTGACCTCTTTCGATTAATTCATCAATAAATCGAATAAACTGGAAGAGTCCTCTGAAGCTGGATTTCTCGAATTCTACAGCTTTATTGAATAAACCATAAAGGTTTGCACGTCTGCCTTTACCGCCGATTAAACCACTGAAATATTGAATCACAAAGCGATCATTGTAGAAGCGGTCAATCAATTGATAGACCGGATGTTTTAAACTGAACGCTTGATAAAATGCTAAATCATCTAAGAAGTCTTGAAGTTTTTGAACTAAGCGCACATCCGCTTCTTCACTCTGCATATAATGCTGAATCGATTGATAGAAATAATCATCATTCGGACTGACAATACGAATACTTGCGAGTTCATCTTCTGTAAATTGATAGATAACAGAACGCATCAGACCGACTAAATAGATGTCTTGAAGCGGGTTATCTACCGTTCTTAAGAAAGATAAGACCAGTCTGACTTCAGTTTGTTCAAAGTACCCTTCTTTACTATTTACATGAAACGGAATATCTCGGTCTTTAAACACCTGCTGCAATGCACGAGAACGACTATATCCACGCTCTAAAATCACAATATCTTTATACGTCGGTTTACGATAAGTCTTGTTCTTAATGTCATAGACTTCATGTTGATTTAAAATGGTTTCAACTTGATCTGCAATATATTCCGCTTCTTGTTCATCACCTGTAAGTTCAGATTCTGCTTCTTCTACTAAAACATTTAAATGTAATGGATGCGGTCTATCATCAAACGGTGCACCGAAATACAATTGTGCCGCTTCATCGTAAACAATCTCACCGACTGCTTCATCCATCATATGCTTAAACAAATAGTTGGTTGTAGATAATACTTCAGGTCTAGAACGGAAGTTTTGCGATAAATCAATGCGCATGCCAGAACTGCCATCTATATTGAAACGATTGTATTTTTCAATAAACAAACTAGGATCCGCTTGTCTGAACTTATAAATCGATTGTTTCACGTCACCAACCATGAAGAGGTTGCCATTTGTTTCGTCGCCGCGTTTCAAACAACTTAAAATCTGTTCTTGTACGCGATTGGTATCTTGATACTCATCCACTAAGATTTCGTCGAAGCGGTCACGATAATGACGTGCAATTTCAGTCGGATTCCCTGCTTCATCCATTAAAATTTGCAACGCAAAGTGCTCATAGTCAGAGAAATCTAAGATATTACGACTACGCTTTTTGAGGCTGAACTGTTCAATCACATCTTGTGTAATTTGTGCTAATACCGCTACTCTAGGTGCTAGCGTCTGCATATCTGCTTTTAAATCTTCTGCTGAACGTGAGAAATAATCTTTTTTCACTTTCTCAACTGCTGCTTTATAGTCATCATAATATGATTTCGCGAGTTTTAGGCCGTCTTCAAAGCCTTCATTCGCTTCTTTAAGCTTCTTGGTAATACTTGGAAAACGCTTTGGCAATTGATGTTCACTGATTAACTCAGTGTTTAACACATCTCCTTCCATAGCACGTGCTAAAAACGCACGCTCACCTTCAACCACTTCTAAATGTTTTTCAACACCTGCGAATTCATGGTATAAGTCGTAACTCTTATTTAAATTTTCAAGTGCCGTATACATATAGACTCTCGCAATATTGATCAATAAGGCTAAGTACTCATCTTGTGTGTCAATATTGTTATAAGGTTCTACTAATGATGACAGCCAAGCCATTGGTTGTGGATTCGCAACTGAAAAATAATACAGATTCTTAATGATTTTTCTGAACTTGTCATCACTTCTATCAGAAGATAAATGTTCTGTTAAATCAATAAAGGCTGAATCTAACGCATCATAATATTGTTCTAATACTTCATCTATAGTTTGTTCTATGAGTAAGATGTTTTCAGCCTCGCTGCTGGTTCTGAAATTCGGATCAATTTCTAGCACATCATAATGTTGCTGGATAAGTTTTAAACAAAAACTATGCAACGTCGAAATTTGAGCTTGATGAATTTTAACGCGTTGATTTTTCAAGTGTGTATTGCTTGGATTTTCTAAAGATGCTTGTTGGATACGTTGTTCGACGCGGTGCTTCATCTCACGTGCACTTAAATTGGTAAACGTCACAACTAATAAACGGTCAACATCAACCTCATCACGTAAGATACGTTGAATAATTCTTTCAACCAATACAGCCGTTTTACCAGAACCCGCTGCAGCTGCTACTAAAGTATCTTGGCCTTTCGCGTAAATACTTTTCCATTGGCCGTCTGTCCAAATCACATCATTCGGTTTTTCTGGTATCATGCGTCATCCTCCTCTTCTTCTGATGCTACTTTCAATAATTCTATCGGGTTAATCGTTTCATCTACTGTACGATAACGTTTACTGTCAATCATGCCGTCCACATGACACACGGAACGATAATTACAAAAACGACACGGTAATTTTTGATCATATTTCATCGGAGCGACCTCAGTATGGCCATCCATAATATCAGACGCAATTTGTGTGAAGTTCTGTTTATTATGTTCAATAAATTTATAAATTGTATCTGTATCTGCGACTGGATTGCTTTTACCTAATGCGCCGCTTTTCAACATATTCAACGGTACAATATCAGAAGTAAATTGAGGTTCTAAGCGTGAATCTTCTGCCTCAATCACATCTGGATCATTGTTGACCAAACCGCTTAATCTAAAGGATTTCAATAATTCTTTTTGACGTTTCTCTTCATCAATATCTGCCCAATTTGAGAACTTAACACGTGGTTCATGGACATGGAAATAAAGTAAGCCGCCAGGTTCAGTTTGTGCTGCTAAGTTTAGCCTTTCTTTATTTTGAAGCACGACATCCATATACGTCATCATCTGCATTTGTAGTCCATAATACACTTTAGTTAAATCTAATTCTGAACTGCCTTCTGATGACTTGTAGTCGATAATGTTCACAAAACTGCGGTCTTGGTTCGTATACGTGTCAATACGGTCGATTTGGCCACGGATATTAATCGGTATGCCTTGTGTTGTATATAACGCTTCTGCTTGAAGCTGATCTGGATTTTTCGGTTTTCTTCTAAATGATTTTTCAAACGCTTGAGGTCTGAATTTAGAGAAACTGCCTTGGTATTTCAACGCAGTCAATGTAGATTGAACAATCGCACCGATACGTTGAGACATATAACGATAATGCGCAGTAGAATTCAATAGATTGTACTGCACTGTCGGCAATATTTGTTCTAAAGATTCTGTTGTTAATTGCCGTATCTGTTGATTCGTCAGGTTTTTGAAATCCCCTTGAACTTTATCCGCAATATATTTTAAAACCGCATGGAAGATATCTCCTAAATCAAAGTTCTCTAGTTTATATTTTGTACGTTCGTTCAAGCGTAAACCATGAGAGGCATAGTGTTTGAACGGACAATTTTGGTAACCTTCAAAACGCGATACACTGGCATTAATAGTTGACCCATACAAATCTTTTGTTTGTGTTTCATTCAGTTGTACGGTTTTATTATCATACGTCAATGCAGATGTTAGATAGTTTAAACCTTGTTTCAATTTATCGTGATGCATCATTGCTTGATACGCATCTAACCAAGACTCTGCGGTTAATTCATGATGCAACCAACTTTGAAGAGCTTCAAATAGATTGATTTTTGTTTGATGTGGGTGTTCCATTAACGTTAATGGATTTTGTTGTGCAATAAAGGCGATATTTTGCACCTCTAAATTCGTATATAAATCTTTGATACTTTGGATAAATGGACTTGCTTCTTTTTCATCATTATTTAAGCCCATTAAGCTGTATGAGAATGTCACATAAGTAGTTGCACGTGTCATCGCAATATAGCACACAAAGGCTTCATCCATTTGTAAGATATCTGCCGTCGGACTCAGTTCTAATTGCGTTTCTTCTTGGAAGTATTTTTTCTCTTCATCACTGATTAAGCTTGAATTAGAGATTGCTTGGGGCATAATGCCGTCATTCATACCCACAATATAGACATGCGTTTTATTATCTACTTTTGCTAAGTCCATCGTACCGATAGACACTTGGTCTAAAGTTTGTGGAATCATCACAAATTCTAATTGTTCTAAGCCGACATCGAATAATTCTAAGAAGCGTTTTTGTGACATTTCAGTATCTCCAAAGACTGTCGCAAGATCATCTAATGTTTGAATCAAACCATTCCAAACTTGATCAAGTTCTTCAGCTTGTTGATGTTTGCCTGCTAAATCCAGCTCATCACGTTCAGTCATTAATTGACTCGGTAAATTAAAGACTTCGCATACTTTATAGAAAGCAGCCGCAAATTCTACTGCGGTATGTGCTTCACTTAAAGCTTGTTCAAATTTTAAAATATGATGCATCACAAAATCTTTTAAATCAATGACACGACGATACACTTCTTCTGTTTCTTCTGTCATCGGTTGGTGCTTTAAGCCCATTTGATTAAATTGTTCGATTTTGAAGTAGCTGTCATCTATCCAACGCTTTCCATAAATACCTCTTTCTAAGACAAAGTTTTCTAAGATATCTGTAAGGTAACGACTATCTTCGTATTTACGTGTCAGCACTTGTGTTTTAAATAAGCGCATCAATGGTTCAAAACTCCATTTTGTTTCGATAACTTCAATGAGTGAACGTAGCATCTCCATCACTGGATGATGTGTCATAGATTTTTTTGTATCAATATTAAATGGAATATCGTATTCAGGCATGACACTTTCCATTAAATGCGCGTAGGCTTCATCACGGTAGAGAATAGCGACGTCTTGGAAGCGGATATTTTCTTCACGCGCTTTACGAATAATATCTCGCGCAATCGCATTCACTTCTTCACGTACATTAGAAGCTTCTAAAATATTAACGTGTCCATTGTTTGGTTGCGGATTAACTTGAAGTGCGTCAAATTGTGTTTCTAATTGGTTTAAATCTGAATTGTCGAAACGATATTGTGTCGTAAACAGACGTTGGTTCAAGTTAATATTTAATCGATTCGCAATCTCTTCTAAATGCGTTAATACAGATGATGTCTTTCTAAATAAACTAAATGGGTCTTTATTGCCATCAGTTGTCAGTAAAACATTTACAGATTTGGCATGTTTAACTAATGTTTCAATCATTAAATACTCAAGTGTTGAGAAGTTATGGAAACCATCTATGTATATCTCAGCACGTTTTAACCACTCAGAGTTTTCCATACATTCTACAAACTTATAAAGTGTATCTTCTGAAGAAACAAAGTTGCCTTTTAATCGTTCTTCTAAATGATGATATACTAACGCAATATCATGCAGCTTATCTTGTGTTCTCGGTTGAAGCTGATTTTCAGCGATAAATAAATCTAATTGGTCAGGTGTAACCGCATACTTTTTAAAGTCTTGGATTTGTTCTGTCAATTTAGAACTGAAACCATAATACTTAACTTGCGATTGGTATAAATTTAATGATTTACGTTGGTCTTGCAAGATATCAAAGACCATCATTTCCATAGCACCTTTTGAAACGTAATCTTCTGTCAGACCACCGATTTCTTGAAAGATTCTATGACTGAGTCGTTCAAAGTGAAGGACTTCTGCACGTAAACTCCCGTTTAACTCTGGATCTTTCACAAAGTCTTGTTCAATTTGGAAAGTACTTTGTGTCGGCGCAATGATAATAATCGGATCACCTAAAGGATCTTGTTTCATTTTTTGTTTGATTTCGTCTAACATCGCATGGGATTTTCCAGTTCCCGCGCGACCGATATATGCGTTAAATTCAGTCACCTTTCTCACCTCTTTGTCATTTATTGTAGCACATATGTTCTCATAGTTTCGTGCTTCTTCCCTTATGAATATGAAAAGAGTTGATACTTATTTTTGAATGAAAGTATCAACTCTTTTTCGTCTAATCTATCTTAACATTTAATTTTCTGCTGGATTGAAGTTCACTTTGAATTTCGTTAAAGGCCAGTAACGTAAGCTGACTTTACCGACAACTTGATCTTCTTTAATTAAACCGAATGAACGGCTATCTTTACTCACTTCACGGTTATCCCCAAGTACTAATAATTTTCCTTTTGGAATTTTATTTGTGCCGTCTGAGTTAGGCAAGTTTTTAACTTGAAGTGTACCTGTGATTTCATCGTAACTTTTATGTTTTTCATTATAATCTAAGTACGGTTCTTTCACTTTTTTACCATTTACATACAATACATCATGTTTGTATTCCACACTGTCACCAGGTGTTCCGATGACACGTTTGACATAGTCGCTGTTTTTATCTGCATGGAAGACAATTACGTTACCTTTATCAAGACCGCCCATTTTAAAGCCGATCACGTTGACGATAACTTTTTCACCGTCTTTTAACGTCGGGAACATAGAATCTCCGCGTACAGTATAAGATTTAGCAACAAAATTATAAATCAATAAGATTAAAACCAATGCTATAGCTATGGCTATAATCCATTCTTTCAATTCTTTTTTCACTGTAAAAACACCTCAATTATTCATTAAATGAAATTTTAAAATCACGCCATGGATAATATCTTAACAACACAGTCCCCACAATATCTTGTTGATGTATCGTTCCGAATTTTCTCGAATCGTTTAAATCAGAGCGATCATCATTCAATATTAAATAGTGTTTAGGTGCTAAGATATCTCCTTCTGAATGTTTAATATTGCGTAATGCTAGGGTTTGAATAGGATGTTGTACCTGATAACTTTCATGTACTTGTTGGTCATCTCGATACAATTGACCCGCTTTTATTTCGACAGACTCACCAGGTGTCCCAATGACTCGTCCAAAGTAGATACGTCCTTGATGACGATACATGATAATATCACTATTATGTATTTGGTTGAAAGTGGTTTGTACTTTACTGACCAAAATACGATCATCCTGATGCAATGCAGGTGACATCTGATTAGAATGTACCACTGCACCGATTAAGATAAAAGCTTGAATCAACATTACAATAATAATCGCAATTATCAAGGAAAGCAAATATTTTACAATTTTTCTCACTATTTATCTCCTTCGTTATTTTATGAAACGACGCTCCAACTTTCTGCTGATTATCCAAAGTCCAGCTAAAATCACAATCACTAACACGACACGAATCGGGCTTTCTAAAATGCTATGCATTTCTCTGCCTAAAATACCTGTTAAAGCCATCGCAATCAAGTTTGAGACAGCTAATATAATGAAGAAAGTCTGACGTTTCATTTGAGACAAGCCAGCCACCACATTCATTAAAGAACTTGGGGTAAATGGAAAGCACAATAAAATGAAAATAGGTGTCACACCTTGATGATTCACAAACCCCAAAAACTTTTGAACTTCTTTTCGTTCTTTGACTTTATCCATGAATTTAGTGTTCGCAAAATAACGTATGATTAAAAAAACAACGAAACTCCCTAAAAATGTGCCCAGCCATGAGATTATAATTCCTAAAAATAATCCGAATGTATCTACATTAACAAACACAAATACGAACATTGGTAAAATAGGAATAAATGATTCTAAAAACGGTAATAAAAACCCAAGTATATCCCCATAGTCACCCATTGCTCGCATCCACTGTTCAATTTGATGTGCTGACATAACTCCACCTGTCTCTCATTCATCTTCGATTACTACTATTATATAGGGAACAGGTGTATTTTGAAACTAAAAAAAGAACTCCCATATTACTAGTCAGCAATATGAGAGTCTTATATTTATTTCAGAATTATAAACGTTCTTCTAATTCTTGTTTTTTATCTTCGTAACCTGGTTTACCAAGTAATGCGAACATATTTTGTTTATATGCTTCTACACCTGGTTGGTTGAATGGGTTAACACCTAATTGGTAACCGCTCATCGCACAAGCTAATTCGAAGAAGTATACTAAATAACCGAATGTTTCTGGATCAATGCTTGGCACTTTAACCACTAAGTTTGGTACTTCGCCGTCTGTGTGCGCAAGTAATGTACCTTCAAACGCTTTTGTATTTACTTCATCAATTGTTTTACCAGCAAGGTAGTTCAAGCCATCTAAATCATCTGCATCTTCTTCGATTGTAATATCGAATTTAGGATTTTCAACTTTAACCACTGTTTCGAATAAGAAACGACGGCCTTCTTGTACGTATTGTCCTAATGAATGCAAGTCAGTTGTGTAGTTAGCACTTGAAGGATAGATACCTTTGAAGTCTTTACCTTCAGATTCGCCGTATAATTGTTTCCACCATTCATTGAAGTATTGTAATGATGGTTCATAGTTGATCAACATTTCAGTTGTATAACCTTTAGCGTATAAAATATTACGTAATGTCGCATATTGATATGCGATGTTTTCAGACAAGTCATCTGATTTCAATTCTTCACGCGCTTTAGCAGCACCATCCATCATCGCTTGGATATCAATACCTGCAGCTGCAATTGGTAATAAACCTACTGCTGTTAATACTGAATAACGGCCGCCTACATCATCAGGTACTACGAATGTTTCGTAACCTTCATTTGTTGCTAATTGTTTTAAAGCACCTTTTTCTTTATCTGTAGTCGCAAAGATACGAGATTTTGCTTCTTCTTTACCGTATTTATCTTCTAATAACTGTTTAAAGAGTCTGAAAGCAACAGCCGGTTCAGTTGTTGTACCTGATTTAGAAATAACGTTGACTGAATAATCTTTACCGTCAAGGTATTCAATTAAATCATGTAAGTAAGTTGATGATAAGTGGTTACCCGCAAATACGATTTCAGGATATTCATCACTTGTTCTGAATGCTGAACTTAACATTTCAATCGCAGCACGCGCACCTAAATAAGAACCACCGATACCGATCACAACTAATACATCAGAATGTTCTTTGATGCGTTTAGCTGCTTCTAAGATACGAGAGAATTCTTCTTTGTCATAATCTACTGGTAAATCTAACCAGCCTAAAAAGTCGTTGCCTGCGCCTGTACCTTCGTGAATAACACGATGAATTGTTTTTACGATTTCTTGTTGTTGTGTTAATTCGTGTTCGTCAACGAATTTTAAAGCTTTACTATAGTCTAGCTCAATATGTGTCATTTGAACTGCCTCCTGCTTTTTGATTTCACTCATATTTTACTAAATTTCTGATAATACAATCAATAAAACTGTCTATGAAATTGAAGGACTCGTCTTAATTGTGAAAAAATCGTCATTTTTTACTATTTTTCTAGGAAATAAAGTGTTGTACATTCTATAGTTTTTATGAATTTTGCATACATTTAGAACAAGCCTTGCTGTCATAGGGTATAAATGAGTGAGATTTCATCTTTTTGTATATTTATGTAAAATAATGGTTTATTTCTCATCTTCAATCTGCTATGATAATAACATGTTAAAAAATTCAAACTATTCTAACGAGGTGTAAAGATTATGAAGGATAAAATCGTATTAGCCTATTCAGGCGGATTAGATACTAGTGTGGCAGTAAAGTGGCTGATCGATAAAGGTTACGATGTAGTTGCTTGTTGTTTAGACGTCGGCGAAGGAAAAGATTTAGATCAAGTTTATCAAAAAGCATTAGATATGGGCGCAGTAGAATGCTATATCATTGATGCGACTAAAGAATTCAGCGATGACTATGTTGCTTATGCAATTAAAGGTAATTTAATGTATGAAAACACATACCCAGTTGTTTCAGCATTATCTCGCCCATTAATCTCTAAAAAATTAGTTGAAATTGCTGAAAAAACAGATGCAGTAGGTATTGCACATGGCTGTACTGGTAAAGGTAACGACCAAGTACGTTTTGAAGTAGCCATCAAAGCGTTGAACCCTAAATTGAAAGTATTTGCACCGGTACGTTCATGGGGTTGGAGTCGTGAGGAAGAAATTGATTACGCAATCAAAAATAACATTCCAGTGCCAATCAACCATGACTCTCCTTACTCTATCGACCAAAACTTATGGGGCCGTGCCAACGAATGTGGTATTTTAGAAGATCCTTACGCAGCACCGCCTGCAGATGCATTTGATTTAACTCGAGAAATCGAAGATACACCAGATACACCTGATGAAATCGTTTTGAAGTTTGAAAAAGGAATTCCAGTAGAAGTCGATGGAAAAGCATATCCATTAGATGATTTAATTCTTTATTTAAACGACTTAGCAGGCAAACATGGTATCGGCCGTATTGACCATGTTGAAAACAGATTAGTCGGTATTAAATCACGTGAAGTCTACGAAACACCAGGCGCTGAAGTGATTCTGAAAGCACATAAAGCTTTAGAAACTATCACATTGACAAAAGATGTGGCACACTTCAAACCTGTGATTGAAAAACAATTCGCAGAACAAACCTACAATGGTTTATGGTTCTCACCTTTAACTGATTCATTAAAAGCATTTATTGATTCAACTCAAGAACATGTCAGCGGTGAAGTACGTGTGAAATTATTTAAAGGTAATGCGGTTGTAAATGGCAGAAAATCTCCATATTCTCTATACAACAAAGAACTTGCGACATATACAAAAGAAGATGCCTTCAACCAAGAAGCAGCAGTAGGATTCATTGAAATTTACGGCTTGCCGACTGAAGTCAATTCTATGTTGCATGGGGGTTATTCACATGAGTAAAAAAGCCTGGGGCGGTCGCTTCCAAGCAGAACCTGAAGCGTGGGTAGATGCTTTTAATGCTTCTATTCACTTTGACCACCTATTAATAGATGAAGATATTCAAGGAAGTATTGCACATGCGACGATGCTTGCACAACAAGGCATCCTTACTTCTGAAGAAAGCGACACCATTATTAAGGGACTCCAGGACATCCAACAAGATTACCACGATGGTAAAGTTGAATTTACAGAAGCTTTAGAAGATATTCACTTAAACATCGAACATGAATTAATCGAACGTATCGGCTCTGTCGGCGGTAAGTTGCACACTGGCCGCAGCCGTAATGATCAAGTCGCAACAGACATGCATCTCTATACAAAGAAAGCAGTCAAAGAAATCATTGAATTGATTCATTCTTTACAAGAGACGATTGTTTCACTTGCAGATAAACACGTCGATACGATTATGCCAGGTTATACGCACTTACAACGTGCACAGCCAATTTCTTTTGCACATCATGTCATGACTTATTTCTGGATGCTTGAACGTGATAAAGCCCGCTTTAACGATGCTTTAAAACGTATCGATATCAATCCATTAGGTGCTGCTGCTTTAAGCGGTACAACGCATCCGATTGATCGTCAGAAAACACAAGAACTTTTAGATTTCGCATCACTTTATGAAAATAGTTTAGACGCTGTAAGTGACCGTGATTATATTGTCGAAACAATCAATGCGATTTCGCTTGTCATGATTCATTTATCACGTTTCTCTGAAGAAATTATTTTCTGGTCAACAGATGAAGCAAAATTCATCACTTTATCTGATGCATTTTCAACAGGTTCATCTATCATGCCGCAGAAAAAGAATCCAGATATGGCAGAATTGATTCGTGGTAAAACTGGCCGTACTACTGGCCATTTAGTCAGCATGCTGATGACATTAAAAGGTTTACCATTAGCTTACAATAAAGATATGCAAGAAGATAAAGAAGGTTTATTTGATGCGGTGCATACAGTCACAGGCTCATTACGTATCTTTGAAGGGATGCTCGCTACATTGACTGTGAATACAGACCGTTTAAACGAAACCGTACACAAAGACTTCTCAAACGCAACAGAACTTGCAGATTATTTAGTGGAAAAAGATATTCCATTCCGAGAAGCACATGCGATTGTAGGACAAATTGTTTATTGGTGTATTCAACACGATTGCTATTTACTCGATGTGCCACTTGAAAAATATCAAGAATTCTCACCTACTATTGATGAAACGATCTATAGTTATTTAAAACCTGAAAATTGTTTGAAACGTAGAAAAAGTTACGGTTCAACAGGACAAGAATCCGTACGTCATCAAATTGAAGTCGCAAAAGCTTTATTATAATACGAAAAACCATTACCCGAGCGTTATCAGGTAATGGTTTTTTCATTCGTTATGATTTATAAAATTAAAAGTAAAAAAAGACCCTACCAGTTTTCACTGATAAGGTCTTAATTTCGTTATGAGCTATAAATTTAAGCCCAACCACGATAGCGTGCTGCTTCTGCAGTACGTTTAATACCGATAATGTATGCTGCTAAACGCATGTCAATTTTACGGTTTTGTGCTAATTCATAAATATCATTGAATGCTGTGATTAATTTATCACGCATTTTTTCGTTTACTTCATCTTCTGTCCAGTAGTAACCTTGGTTGTTTTGAACCCACTCGAAGTAAGACACAGTTACACCGCCGGCACTCGCAAGTACGTCTGGTACTAATAAGATACCGCGTTCGTGTAAGATACGTGTTGCTTCTAAAGTTGTAGGTCCGTTTGCTGCTTCTACTAAGATATCCGCTTTAATGTTTGGTGCGTTATCTTTTGTAATTTGGTTTTCAATTGCAGCTGGAATTAAGATGTCGCAATCTAATTCAAAGAGTTCTTTGTTAGAAATTGTTTCTTCAAATAAGTTTGTTACTGTACCAAAGCTGTCTCTACGGTCTAATAGGTAATCGATATCTAAACCTTCTGGATCAGATAATGCACCGTATGCATCTGAGATACCGACAATCTTAGCGCCTTTATCAAATAAGAATTTCGCTAAGAAGCTGCCTGCGTTACCGAAACCTTGAATTACAATTCTTGCTCCATTTAAATCAAGGTTTTTAATTTTAGCCGCTTGTTCAATCGCAATAACTACCCCTAATGCTGTTGAACGGTCGCGTCCTTCAGAACCGCCAAGCACAATCGGTTTACCAGTGATAAATCCAGGTGAGTTGAATTTATCTAATGCACTATACTCATCCATCATCCAAGCCATGATTTGTGAGTTTGTCATTACGTCTGGTGCTGGAATATCTTTAGAAGGTCCAACAATTTGTGAAATTGCACGTACATAACCACGAGATAATCGTTCTACTTCATGAATACTCATTTCACGTGGGTCACAGATGATACCGCCTTTACCGCCGCCGTATGGTAAGTCGACAATACCGCACTTCATTGTCATCCACATTGATAATGCTTTTACTTCATCTACGTTAACGTTCGGATGGAAACGAACGCCACCTTTAGTAGGTCCGACTGCATCATTATGTTGTGCACGATAGCCAGTGAAAGTTTTAACAGTACCGTCATCCATTCTTACTGGAATACGAACTTCTAAAAATCTTAAAGGTTCTTTCACTAAATCATACATACCGTCATCAAAACCTAATTTATGCAAAGCTTCTTTGATAATTTGTTGTGTCGATGCCACTAAATTATTGTTCTCAGTCATAATCCTTCTCGCCTCTTTTTCCTAACAATGATTTCGCTTTCATTTGTATTGTAACATAAGCGCTACCTTTTTAAAGGGTTTTCATTCCTTTTGTTACAACTTTTTGAACTCAGCTGAAAACCTTCTTAATTCTCTCTAATGCGTCATCAATTTCTTCCTTAGAAATAATCAATGGCGGCGCAAATCGAATCACCGTTTCGTGTGTTTCTTTGCACAATAATCCTTGTTCTTTTAATGCTTCAGCATATGGTCTCGCATTCTCTTTCAGTTCTAAACCGATGAATAAACCACGACCACGTACCTCTTTAATAGCTGGGTGATCAATCTTTCTTAATTCTTCTTGGAAGTAATCACCGAGTTCTCTTGAACGTTCTGCGAGCTTTTCATCTACTAACACATCTAATGCCGCAATAGAAACTGCTGCAGCTAATGGATTACCACCGAATGTAGAACCATGTGAACCTGGTGTGAAGACATCTAACACTTCATGATCAGCTGCTACAGCTGAAATTGGCAGTACCCCACCGCCAAGTGCTTTACCTAAAATGTACACATCTGGTTTTACATCGTCCCAGTCTGTCGCAAACATTTTACCTGAACGACCTAAGCCAGATTGGATTTCATCTGCGATAAATAAGACATTGTGCTCATCCGCAAGTTCACGAATCGCTTTCATATAACCTTCAGGTGGTACATTAATACCCGCTTCACCCTGAATCGGCTCTACTAAAATCGCAGCTGTATTTTCGTTAATAGCTGCTTTTAATGCATCGACATCTCCGAAATCTACTTTTTTGAATCCCTCTAGTAAAGGACCATAACCGCGTTGATATTCCGCTTCAGAAGACAATGATACCGGCGCCATCGTACGTCCATGGAAGTTGCCGTTAAACGCGATAATCTCAGCTTTATCTGGATCAATACCTTTAACTTCATAAGACCAACGACGTGCAGCTTTAACCGCTGTTTCAACTGCTTCTGCACCTGTATTCATTGGTAAGATTTTTTCTTTGCCTGTTAATTCACTGACTTTCTCGTACCAGTCCCCTAAATTATCACTGTTGAACGCACGAGAAACGAGTGTCACTTTATCCGCTTGATCTTTTAGTGCTTGAATAATTTTAGGATGACGGTGGCCTTGGTTAACTGCTGAATAAGCCGCTAACATGTCCATGTATTTATTGCCTTCAGGATCTGTTACCCAAATACCGTCTGCCTCAGAAATGACAATTGGAAGTGGCGTATAGTTGCGCGCCCCATAGTGTTCTGTTTTTTTGATAATATCTTCTGTTCTTGTCATAAATGATTCCTCCTCTATATCCCTTTGTTTTTATTTTTCTTATAGAATGTCACTCCATTGTATAGTTTCCACACTTTAAAATATTTTTGAAAAAAATCACATTATAGATACCGCATAATGCGACTAGAGCTATAATGTGATTTGTGTTGCTTACTTCAATCTTCTTTCAAGTTGTTTATATTGTTATATTTTATAGGTGTTCAGATACTGTACGACCTTGTAGGTGAAGCACTAGATAGTCTGGGCCACCTGCTTTAGAGTCTGTACCTGACATTTTGAAGCCGCCGAATGGTTGGTAACCGACAACTGCACCTGTACAACCACGGTTGAAGTAAAGGTTGCCGACCATGAAGTCGCGACGTGCTTGTTCGAGTTTGAAGCGGTTATTAGAAATAACTGCACCTGTTAAACCGTATTCAGTTGCATTCGCATATTCAATCGCTTGATCGAAGTCTTTCGCTTTACTGAAACCAACAACAGGTCCGAAGATTTCTTCTTGCATCACACGGCTGTCATAAGCTAAGTCCGCAAATACTGTCGGATATACAAAGTTTCCGACTTCATCGTCTACTTTACCGCCAGTTACTAAACGACCTTCATCTTCGCCGACTTTCAAGTAACTTTTAATTTTCTTCAATGCTTTCTCATCAATAACAGGTCCCATAAAGTTATTGTAGTCTGAAGCATCACCGACTGTTAAAGCTTCAGTTGCTTTTTGAACACGTTCTAATAAGTCATCGTAAATATCTTCTACTGCGATAACACGTGAACAAGCTGAACATTTTTGTCCAGAGAAACCGAATGCTGAGTAAACAATCGCATCAGTCGCAACATCTAAATCCGCTTCACTATCAACCACAATTGTGTCTTTACCGCCCATTTCTGCAATGACACGTTTCAAGTGGTTTTGACCTTCTTGGATTTTAGATGCTTTCTGCATAATGCTTGTACCGACATTTTTAGAACCTGTGAATGAAATTAAACCGACATCTTTATTTTCTACTAAGAAGTCACCGATATCACTAGAATCGCCAGGAATCCAGTTTACTACCCCTTTTGGAAGTCCTGCTTCTTCTAATACTTCCATAAATTTGTATGAAATAACCGGTGTGTTTGATGATGGTTTTAATAATACCGTATTACCTGTTACTACAGGTGCTACTGTTGTACCTGCCATAATCGCATACGCAAAGTTCCAAGGAGAGATAACGACAGAAACCCCGATTGGTAAATAATCAAATTGGTTGTATTCTCCTGGACGAGAGTTGACAGGTTTACCGTCTTTCAGTTCTAACATTTGACGTCCATAGTATTCCATGAAGTCAATCGCTTCTGCAGTATCAGCATCTGCTTCTTTCCATGGCTTACCGCCTTCTTTTGTAAGCAATGCTGAAAATTCGTGTTTACGACGACGTGTAATCGCAGCAGCTCTGAATAAAATATCTGCCCTAACTTCAGGAGCTACAGTACGCCATGTTTTAAACGCTTCTTTCGCCGCTTCTAATGCTTTTTCCGCTAATTCTTTATTCGCCTTAGAGACATAACCGATTGTCTCTTCTCTATTCGACGGGTTAAATGATCTTACTTTATCGTCTGTATAGATACGTTCACCATTAATAATGAGCGGATACTCTTTACCTAAGTCTTCTTCGACTTTTTTGAGCGCTTTTTCATAAGCCTCTCTGTTCTCTACTTTTTGGAAATCTGTAAATGGTTCATGTTTGTACGGAATCATTTTTAATCCCCCTTTGTTTAATATTAAAAATGGTATAAGAAAGCCCTTACATTTCTAATAATTACATAAAACTCCTATGATGTAAAAGGAAAAATGCTTAAAATTACGAAAATTTAAAATAGTGTGATTGCGCAAGACTGTCACGACAGGAAAAAGAAGATTCTACACAAAAATTAAAAAAGACCACACGATTAATACGTGCAGTCTTATATATAAATCTTAAACTTTCATATAATATGATTTCATTTCACTTACCAGTGAATTAATGTTCACCTTTTTCTGGTAATGGATAGAAACCATTATCAAATTGTTTCCATAAGTTTGGCGGTAAATTATGATTATCTTCACGAGTCGAATCAAAGTAAGAAATAATATCTTCTGTACGTCCTTCTTTAATCTTCTCAATGAATTCAGCATCTAACAAGATTTCTCGACCTAGCGCAATGAATTGTACACCTGTATTTAAAGCGTCTAGGGCCTCATCAGCGTTAAAGATTGAACCGATACCTACTAATGGGATTTTATCGTCAATCCACTCACGAATGAGCTCAATACGCGTTTTACCTTCATATTTGCCCTCTCTAGTTTTAGAGTGGATGTCCATCAGTGAAGCATGAAGATAATCTAGTGGTTTGCTAGATAAGTAACCTAATAATTCTTTAGTTTGTTCCATTTCAATGCCGTCTTCTTCTGGATCTTCTGGTGAGAAGCGGTAGCCGACAATAAAGTCTTTATCTGCGAATTTACGAACTGTGTTCAGCACTTCATCTACCACAGCAAGCGGATATTTATAAGGCTTGCTCCACTCATCTTGACGACGATTGTAGTGGCGTGAAACGAATTGGTGAATTAAATAATGGTTTGCACCATGAATTTCTACACCATCAAAGCCTGCTTCAATAACACGGCGTGTCGCTTCACCGAATGCTTTGATTGTTTCTTCTATTTCATCAGGTGTGATTTCACGCGCATGATGTTCTTCTTGTTGGCCGAAACTCTTCAATGAAATTGGACTTGGCGCTACGACATCTCCTTCTGGTGTTAAGTTAGGTAGAGATTGCGCACCAGCATGATGAATTTGTACAAGTGCTTTTGCGCCATTTTTCTTCATGACTTCAGCTAATTGTTTTAATCCTTCAATATCTGAGTCATGCGCCACTGAAGGCTGACCTGGGAAACCTTTACCAATGTCTGTCACATTACTCGCAGCACTGACACTGATTCCTACATCTTTAGAACGTAACTCCATATGTTTCAGCTCATCTTCTGAGATGGTACCATCTTCATTAGATGATACGTGTGTCAATGGTGCAAGCACAAAACGATTTCTAATCTCTACTCCATTTGGCAGAGTATATGATTCAAACAATGGTTCATATTTCATATCCATTTATACGTGCCTCCTAATTTATCTTTGTGCATTCATTTTAAAGCACCGATAAATAAATTAAAAAAGAATCGCTCAAATCATTTTGATGACAAAATAAATAAAAGGCCAATATACCACTTGCTTATCATGTCGTATATTGACCTTCATATGAGATTAGAGTTTATTTTCTCTAATCATTCTCTTAGACTGCGCAATCCAAACCGGTAAACGTTCTTCTAATGTTTGAAACCCGTATTTTTCGTTTTCTTTGATCTCATCCAAAACAGATTTTTTCTCTTTCTTACGTTCATAATTTTTAAAGTAGTCATTATCTTTTAATGACAAATTGAGTTTACCTTCTTCATCTATAGACAGTATCTTGGCTTTAACAATTTGTCCTTCAGATAAGAACCGATTTAAATTATGGACATAATCATTCATGATTTCTGATATATGAATGAGTCCTTCCGTGTTGTCAGGGGTTTCTACAAATGCGCCATAAGGTTGAATACCAGTCACTTTAACTTTTACGTGTTGTCCTGATTTATAGTGATTATTCAACTTAATAACCCCTTAATTTCGTATTATTTCTAACAATAACATCATAGCATAAATTAAAGAGGCTCACTAACCGTAACGGTATGATATTTTCGAATTTTTTGATTTATAGCGCAAATTTCACTGAAATAAATAAGATAAATCTCTACCTTAAAATCCCAATAAAAACACAAAAGCACCCCTGCTTTCGATATCGAATCGATCGCAGAGGTGCACACTTACTTAATCATTCTTTTGAAAGAACGGATTATTTTTCAGTGTTATCTTTGTCTTCATTTTTACGTTTTCTGAAGAACATCATTAAACCACCAATCGCAAACATTAATGAAGCGTATTGTGGGTCGATAGATGAAACATCTTGACCTGTTTCTGGTAATGCTTTCGCTTTATTTTTGCCTGCATTTTCAGCTTTAGCTTTAGTTGCTCCAGCTTTTTCAGCTTTTGTACCTTTTGTACCTTTAGATGTTTGTTTATCTTGTGCTTTCACATCAGATTTTGTATCAGATTTAGCTGTATTTAGTGTAGATTCAGTTGTTTTTCCTGTTTCTTTCGCAGGAGCTTTAACTTTTTCTAGACCATTCAATGCAGTTTCAACAGCTTTAGTTGCTTCTTTAATATCTTGAACAGAAACATTATCTGCTTTTTCAACAATGACTTTTCCATCTACAACTGCTTGATCTAATTTTTCAACAGATTCTGGAGTGTATTTAGATTTATCAATTGTTTCAGTTTTATCTAATGCTTTTTCAAGTTCAGCTAAAGCGTCTGCTTTGGCTTTCGCAACTGCATCTGCTTTATCTTGAGCCGCTTTAGTTTCAAGTGCTTTTTCTAAATCAGATTGTGCTTTATCTACAGATTCTTGAGTCGCATTTTGATCTGCTTCAACAGTTACTGCTGTATCTAATGCATCTTT
>NZ_KV820925.1:0-2665 GCF_001815505.1 Staphylococcus sp. HMSC072B07
GTTAGCTATATTTTTTTACTTTGCAACAGAACCAAAAAAGAACCCTATAGGTATAGGATTCTCGATACACGATTTTATCCAATTTCATGTATTCATTTAGAATTTAATAATCGGAGACCATTTAATATTACGACTAATGTACTTCCTTCATGAACGATCACACTAATGGCTATATCCGTTAATCCTACTAAGCTCACGATAATTAGAAAAGCTACAACTGCCATTGAAAAAATAATATTCTGCCAAATTAAACGATTCATTTTCGTAGAAATTTTATGAGACTGTGTTAATTTCGTTAAGTTATTTTGCATTAATACTAAGTCAGAAACCTCTACTGCCACATCAGTTCCATCTCCCATGGCTATTCCTACATCTGCATTGACAAGAGCTGGAGCATCATTTACACCATCTCCTACCATTGCGGTCACACCATATTTTTCTTTTTGTTTGTCAATAATTTTAGATTTTTTATCTGGCATGACATTGGCAATCACTTCGTCTATACCTAGCTTGCTTGCGACTGCTTTTCCTGTCATTTCCGAATCACCTGTAATTAACGTAGTATGAATACCTTGTTTCTTGAAGTACTCAATAGTTTCTTTAGCATATTTACTTGGTACATCCATAAGTGCAATAAGGCCTATAACTTCTTCATCTACTGCTAGATATACGACAGTTTTCCCTTCAGATGCCCATTGATTATTTAATCGAACATATTCATCTGAGACGTCGTCAAAAGAAGTTGGTTTACCTATACGATATTTTCGACCATTATAGTCTCCGGACAATCCTTTTCCAATCTGATTTTCTACTTCAATAGAAAGTTGGTTTTTTGGTTCAAATTTTCTTAAAATAGCATCCGCTAAAGGATGATTGGAATTTTTCTCAAGAGCTACTACAATATCAATTATTTCTTCTTCATCCATAGAATCAGTAAAATAATGATTCGTGATTTCAGGTTTTCCTTTGGTTAAAGTTCCCGTCTTATCAAATGCAATAGCTTGAATATCAGCTAATTGAGATAGATAAGAACTCCCCTTAGAAAGAACGCCTTTTTTAGCTAAATTAGAAGTTGTTGATAAAGTTGCCGATACAGTAGCTGCTGCCAAAGCACATGGCGAAGCTGCAACTAAAAGAACCAATCCTCTATAAAAGCTTTGTGACCATGTCCAATCAAGTAGAAATGGAGTTAATAATATAAATAGTGATATGGCAACTAAAACAAATGTTACATATTTTGGTTCAAATTTTTGAATAATACTTGCAGCTTTAGTTTGGTTATCCTGGTTTTGATTCACTAATTGTAAAATTTTTGAAAACACCGTATCTTTATTTTCTTTCGTGACTTCCATTGTAAAAGTGCCCGTTCCATTTATTGTGCTCCCAAAAACTTCGTCTCCCTTGGACTTTTCTTTTGGTATACTCTCTCCATTAATAGAAGACTCATCAATAGACGTAGATCCAGACAAAATAATTCCATCAATAGGGACTTGATCACCATTTAATACTTGAAGGTGATTTCCAACTTTTAATTCATTAACTTCCACATTTTTTGTGCTACCGTCTGGGAGAATTAAACGAGCAGTTGTGGGATTCATTTCGAGTAATTTTGTAATTTCTCGTCTACTTCTTCCTTCTGCATAATCTTCTAGAAAATGTGCCCCAGAAAAAATAAAGATTAATAACGCACCTTCTCCAAAATTTCCCATCAAAGATGCTCCAATTGCTGCTAACCCCATTAAGATATGAGAATTAGGTATAAATCTTTTTTGACTTTTTGAGTTATGGATCGTCTCCCCAAGTCCTTCAAGGACAATAACATGGTACCCAGCGCTTATAGTAGCGATTAAGAACAAAATATTTTGTAAGATTTGATACTCTTTACTCAAAAAGAAAGCTATCAATGCTAGTGCTAAACCAATAAAGTACAAAATAATTGGCATTTTCCCATGATCATGGTCATGATCGTGACTATTATTTTCGTGTGAGTGTTGCTCTTGAATCTCTTTCATTTCTATCACCCTTCTTAATAAAACTATTTTTTTGAAATCGTAACGCTTACGAATTACATATGAAATAACATTCATATGTTTATGCGTTCATTATATATTGCTCTATCTGATTTGTCAAAAAAATAGTTATCTTATTTAGTTAATAAAAAAATTGGACTATAAAACAGCTCTGCTTATGGAAAAACCTTGCTTTATAAAAATCTTGTGCTAACCTAAACATGAACGAACACACATATGAAAGAGAGGAAGTTTTATGAAATCATCATCAACTTCTCCGTTAACAAATGATTCTATCCAAGAGGTAAGTAAGATATTTAAAATGATTAGTGACCCTACACGTCTTTCAATTTTATTTCTTTTACAGAAAGAAGAACTTAGTGTTGGAGTAATTGCGCAGTCTTTAAGTATGGAACAATCAGCCATTTCTCACCAGTTAAAAACTTTAAAGACTTCAAGATTAGTAAAATCAAAAAGAGTTGGTAAAAATATGATTTATAGCCTTGACGATCTTCATATTTTTAGTATTCTTGAGCAAGTTTCAACTCATATCGGAGAACAAGAAAAATAAGCACAAACTACAAAGTTAAAATTATTTTACAATTCATTAGTTCAAATAAAGGGTTCTGTTGCAAAGTTGAATTTATAGTATAATT
>NZ_KV820926.1:0-1737 GCF_001815505.1 Staphylococcus sp. HMSC072B07
ATAAACATTCAAAACTGAATACAATATGTCACGTTATTCCGTTTCAGTTTCCTGCGAAACTGTTCCGAATATATCCTTAGAAAGGAGGTGATCCAGCCGCACCTTCCGATACGGCTACCTTGTTACGACTTCACCCCAATCATTTGTCCCACCTTCGACGGCTAGTTCCTAAAAGGTTACTCCACCGGCTTCGGGTGTTACAAACTCTCGTGGTGTGACGGGCGGTGTGTACAAGACCCGGGAACGTATTCACCGTAGCATGCTGATCTACGATTACTAGCGATTCCAGCTTCATGTAGTCGAGTTGCAGACTACAATCCGAACTGAGAACGGCTTTATGGGATTTGCTTGACCTCGCGGGTTCGCTGCCCTTTGTACCGTCCATTGTAGCACGTGTGTAGCCCAAATCATAAGGGGCATGATGATTTGACGTCATCCCCACCTTCCTCCGGTTTGTCACCGGCAGTCAACTTAGAGTGCCCAACTTAATGCTGGCAACTAAGCTTAAGGGTTGCGCTCGTTGCGGGACTTAACCCAACATCTCACGACACGAGCTGACGACAACCATGCACCACCTGTCACTTTGTCCCCCGAAGGGGAAAGCTCTATCTCTAGAGTTGTCAAAGGATGTCAAGATTTGGTAAGGTTCTTCGCGTTGCTTCGAATTAAACCACATGCTCCACCGCTTGTGCGGGTCCCCGTCAATTCCTTTGAGTTTCAGCCTTGCGGCCGTACTCCCCAGGCGGAGTGCTTAATGCGTTAGCTGCAGCACTAAGGGGCGGAAACCCCCTAACACTTAGCACTCATCGTTTACGGCGTGGACTACCAGGGTATCTAATCCTGTTTGATCCCCACGCTTTCGCACATCAGCGTCAGTTGCAGACCAGAAAGTCGCCTTCGCCACTGGTGTTCCTCCATATCTCTGCGCATTTCACCGCTACACATGGAATTCCACTTTCCTCTTCTGCACTCAAGTTTTCCAGTTTCCAATGACCCTCCACGGTTGAGCCGTGGGCTTTCACATCAGACTTAAAAAACCGCCTACGCGCGCTTTACGCCCAATAATTCCGGATAACGCTTGCCACCTACGTATTACCGCGGCTGCTGGCACGTAGTTAGCCGTGGCTTTCTGATTAGGTACCGTCAAGGGATGCACAGTTACTTACATCCTTGTTCTTCCCTAATAACAGAGTTTTACGATCCGAAGACCTTCATCACTCACGCGGCGTTGCTCCGTCAGGCTTTCGCCCATTGCGGAAGATTCCCTACTGCTGCCTCCCGTAGGAGTCTGGACCGTGTCTCAGTTCCAGTGTGGCCGATCACCCTCTCAGGTCGGCTACGTATCGTTGCCTTGGTAAGCCGTTACCTTACCAACTAGCTAATACGCCGCGGGTCCATCTATAAGTGACAGCAAAACCGTCTTTCATCATGAAACCATGCGGTTTCATGTGTTATCCGGTATTAGCCCCGGTTTCCCGGAGTTATCCCAGTCTTATAGGTAGGTTACCCACGTGTTACTCACCCGTCCGCCGCTAACGTCAGAGGAGCAAGCTCCTCGTCTGTTCGCTCGACTTGCATGTATTAGGCACGCCGCCAGCGTTCATCCTGAGCCAGGATCAAACTCTCCATAATAATTTATGATGTTTGACTAGCTCATAAAAACTAATTGTTTTAAAACGTCCTTAGGACGTTTGTTAATTTGGAATTAACGTTGACATATTGTCATTCAGTTTTCAA
>NZ_KV820927.1:0-8126 GCF_001815505.1 Staphylococcus sp. HMSC072B07
GTCACGCAGGAGATCGCGGGTTCGATTCCCGTCGAGACCGTACAATGCTCATCCAATAGGGTGGGCATTTTTATTTTGTCTTTTTCTTGTTTTATGTTTAAGATAGTTAGTTTTATAATTAGATAACGTGCTATTAAAAAACAAAATCAAGGTATAAAATGTAATGAAATGTTACAATAGCATAAACATGCATGAATCCTCTTTTTTAGACATCCCCATTTCTGCAATCCACATAAAATTTACAATACCTTCACATAATGTCTTTTACCCGAAAAAATAGATAGTCAATAATAGAATTAATTTGGTATGAAAAATAGAATTGGCGTGCTAGAAATGGTAAATTATATAGTAGATACTTATGTCTAAATAAAATTATTCATGTACGATTATGATTAGAAATGAGGTTTAGGATTATGGCGAGAAAAGTAGTTGTAGTAGACGATGAAAAACCTATTGCTGATATTCTAGAATTTAACTTGAAAAAAGAGGGTTATGAAGTCTTTTGTGCATATGACGGAAATGATGCGATTGACTTAATTTATGAAGAAGAACCAGACATCGTACTCTTAGATATTATGCTTCCAGGCAGAGATGGTATGGAAGTCTGCCGTGAAGTACGTAAGAAATATGAAATGCCGATTATTATGTTGACGGCAAAAGACTCAGAAATTGATAAGGTGCTTGGTTTAGAACTAGGTGCGGATGACTATGTGACGAAACCTTTCAGCACACGTGAATTGATTGCACGTGTGAAAGCGAACTTACGTCGTCAATATACACAACCGCAAGAAGCAAATAATGCACCGAACGAAATTAAAATTAAAGATATTGTCATCTACCCAGATGCGTATTCTATTAAGAAACGCGGCAAAGATATTGAATTGACACACCGTGAATTTGAATTGTTCCATTATTTAGCGAACCATATGGGACAAGTCATGACACGTGAACACTTACTGCAAACGGTATGGGGCTATGATTACTTCGGTGACGTACGTACGGTCGATGTTACAATCCGTCGTTTAAGAGAAAAAATCGAAGATGATCCGTCACATCCAGAATATATCGTGACACGCCGCGGTGTCGGATACTTCTTGCAGCAGCACGACTGAGGCCATAGTATATGAAATGGCTTAAACAATTTCAGTCCCTTCACACGAAGCTCGTGATTGTTTATGTCTTGTTAATTATTATTGGGATGCAGATTATTGGTTTATATTTTACCAATAACTTAGAACGTGAATTAACACAGACATTTAAAAATAATATTTCGCAGTATGCGAAACAAATTGAGATCAACGTGGAGAAGGTCAATGAAGAAGACAAATCAGTCAATACGCAAAAAGAGATTCAAGAATTACTTAATGAATATGCGAACCGCCAAGAAATTGAACAAATCAACTATATTGATAAAGATCAAATTATAGTCGCGTCGACGAAACAATCTTCTAACAGTATCATTAATCAAAAAGCCAATGATACCTCTATTCAAAAGGCACTTTCATTAGGACAGGCGAATGACCATACAATGTTGAAAGACTATGGTAAAGGTAAACAGCGTGTATGGATTTATAACTTGCCTGTGAAGTCGTCTAAAGGTGTCATCGGTGATATTTATATTGAAGCGGATATCGACAGTGTTTATGATCAATTAAACAACTTTAACCAAATCTTCATTGTAGGTACTGCGATTTCTTTATTTATCACAGGATTACTCGGATTCTTCATTGCGCGTACGATTACTAAACCGATTACGGATATGCGTAACCAAACGGTTGAAATGTCGAAAGGTAATTATACACAACGTGTAAAAATCTATGGTAATGATGAAATCGGTGAATTGGCATTAGCCTTCAACAACTTGTCAAAACGTGTACAAGAAGCACAAGCGAATACGGAAAGTGAGAAACGTCGTTTGGACTCAGTTATCACACATATGAGTGATGGGGTCATTGCGACGGACAGACGTGGACGTGTGCGTATTGTGAACGATATGGCATTAAAGATGTTAGGTATGTCTAAAGAAGATGTTATGGGTTACAACATGCTGGGTGTCTTAGATTTAGAAGATGAATTCGCGTTAGATGAGATGCAGGAAAATAATAATAGCTTCTTGTTAGATATTAATGAAGCGGAAGGTATTATTGCGCGTGTCAGCTTCAGTACAATTGTACAAGACACAGGCTTTGTGACAGGTTACATTGCGGTGTTACATGATGTAACAGAACAACAACAAGTAGAACAAGAACGTCGTGAATTCGTTGCGAATGTTTCACATGAGTTGCGTACGCCATTAACTTCGATGAACAGTTATTTAGAAGCTCTAGAAGAAGGCGCTTGGCAAGATCCTGAAATTGCGCCGCAGTTCTTATCTGTAACAAGAGAAGAAACGGTACGTATGATTCGCTTGGTGAATGACTTATTGAATTTATCACGTATGGATAATGATACAGAACAAATCACTAAAGAAATTGTGGACTTTAATATGTTCATTAATAAAATCATCAACCGTCATGAGATGGCTTCAAAAGATGTAACGTTTGTGCGTGACATTCCTGATGAAACAATCTTTGCGGAAATTGATCCGGATAAGATGACGCAAGTGTTTGATAACGTCATTACGAATGCGATGAAATACTCACGTGGCAGCAAGCGTGTTGAGTTTCACGTGAAACCGAATCCATTGTATAACCGCATGACGATTCGTATTAAAGATAATGGTATTGGTATTCCGATTAATAAAGTGGATAAAATCTTTGATCGTTTCTTCCGTGTAGATAAAGCACGTACACGTAAGATGGGCGGTACAGGTTTAGGTCTTGCGATTTCAAAAGAAATTGTGGAAGCACATAACGGACGTATTTGGGCAAATAGTGTCGAGGGACAAGGTACCTCAATCTTCATCACATTACCGTGTGAAGTTATAGAAGATGGTGATTGGGATGAGGCATAAAGAAGCAGCAAAATCCGTGATTCTCACACTTTTAGTCTTAATGAGTATTGTGCTGACATATTTAATGTGGAATTTCTCACCAGACCTTGCGAATCTTGAAAGCCAAGATAATAAGAAAACAAATCAGAATACCATCGGCAAAGCGAATTCAGAACCTATGGCGAGTGTTATTTCACCGTATCAAGTGGTGTATTCGAATGATGATAAGTTCACAGGTGCTTTAGAAACCCGTACGATTAACCGTAATATTGTGAAGGTATTAAAGAATCAAGAGGTTGAAGATGCTCATGAAGTCTATCATGCGCATAACCTATTTATTCCAGAACTCAGCGATAACTTCTTGGTGTTAGACTTTGCGTATGATATGCCTTTATCTATGTATTTGGGTCAAGTCTTGAATATGGATGCGAAGGTCTCAAATAAGTATGAGTTCAATCGTTTATTGATTGATGCAGAGCAAAAGGATACAGCAGTCATTTACGCCATCAGCAGTGATCATCACCGTGTGATGCGTATGACAACATCTATTCCAAGCAACAAGGTTAATGACTTATTAGGTAAAATCAAACCGAATTTAATACCATTCGCAGATATTATTACGAATAGAAATACAATTGATGCAGCAACGCATATCTTTGCGCCTGAAAAGCCGCAACATTTAAAAACGTACCGTACGATTTTTAATCACATTAGTGTGGAAACGATGAATTCTATACTCTTTAATGATTCTGTAGTGGTGCGTAGTACGAAAAGCGGTAATACGACTTACAACAATAATACAGGTGTCGCAACATATGATTCTAAAAATGAACTCTATCGTTATATGAACTTATCTGAAGATGAATCAAAATCTAAGAATATGTTAGAAACTATTCCTAGTACATTCGACTTTATTAACGCACATGGTGGTTTTACAGATGATTTCCGCCTCTTTGATACGGATGATGAGTCTGGTGAGTTAACTTATCAAATGTTTTTAAATGGTGTACCTGTATTTAACGAAAATAACTTAAGTACCATCCAAGTGGCTTGGGGTGAGAAAGGTATTTTCAGTTATGGACGCTCTTTATTAAAAAGCAATATCACCATTGATAGCGGTGAAGAAAAGGAAAAACTCCCTGGCGCAGAAACAGTACGTTCTAACTTAGCGAATAATCCATCCATCGACTTTAAGAAAATAACGAATATCACGATTGGTTATACGATGAAAGATCGAGAAGAAGATGACATGGAAGTTCAGCGTAATAGTGAGTATGTACCACAGTGGTATGTGCAGTATGATGGTGAATGGTATGCTTACGAGAATGGAGGGCTTAAGTCATGAATTGGAAGTACGCAAAGACACTCTTCATTTTCGTGTTCCTCATCATCAATATTATGTTAGCTGTGATGTATGTGAATAAAATCAATAAATCTTACATTAATGATGCTGAAGGGAATAATGAAGTCAACTTCAGACAAGAAGAAATCAGTATTCCTAAAGAATTACCAGATGTCAGAGGATTGAAAGTTCAACTAGTCACAGGCCGTTCTAAAGATTTCACGAATTACGCGAAATCAAAAGACGAAGTTAAAACAGAAGATGATGGTAAAATCGCACAAGGTAACATCAGCCCACCGATCAGCGTCAGCAATGATCAAGTAACCAGCCTTAAAATGTACATGAAGAAAAATATTTATAAAGGTGAAGATTACCAATTATTTAGTACAGATGATAACGAAGAAACGTTCGAACAAACCTTTAATGGTTTACCGATTATGAACAATGATAAAGCGATGTTGAAGTTTAAAATTAATGATGACGAAGAAGCGAGCAGTTATCGCCAAATAGCGCTCCATGAGCTCAGTACTTCAAAAGGTGAAAATAACGAAGCACAACATGTCATCAGTGCGCGTAATGCGATTGAAGCTTTATACTTCAACCGTTATTTAAAACGTAATGACGCAGTCACTAATATTCGTTTAGGATATTACTCAGTAGTGAGAGAAACCAATGTTCAAGTTCTCCAAGCAAGTTGGGAGATTAAAGTTAATCACGCTGGCAGTACCAAAACGAAAACGTACTATGTTGAAGCGACTTCAAAAAATCCGAAGATTATAGTGAGATAACTAACAATATAAAATAAGCAAAGAGGAGTATCATGAGATCAATCTGATGGTACTCCTCTTATACATAGGATGTTCAATGTGTGAAACAATTTCAGATGATATGGTGGGCAGCTGTATCAATTAGGTGTACAATAGATAAGTAAAAATTAAAAAAGATGAGGGACGGCACTGTTCGGCCACTCAAACGGCAGTATGACCAAGCCGTATCTTTAACAAACAGCTCATAATTTGAGATAATAATTAAAATGTATTCGGATGTCCAAAATAAATAGAAACAGTTAGAAACTTAGAAAGGGTGAATCGCTTGATACGTATGAGCGTACTTGCGAGTGGTAGTACAGGCAATGCCACTTATGTAGAAAGTGATAAAGGAAGCCTGCTCGTTGATGCTGGATTAACTGGCAAGAAGATGGAAGAACTCTTCAGTAAGATTGATAAAAATATTCAAGATTTAAATGGGATTTTAGTCACGCATGAACACATTGACCATATTAAAGGATTAGGTGTGCTTGCGCGTAAATATAAATTACCGATTTATGCCAACGAAAAAACTTGGCAAGCGATAGAAAAGAAAGACAGCAAGATTCCAATGGATCAAAAATTCATTTTCAATCCATATGAAACACACTCATTAGCTGGATTTGATATTGAATCATTCAATGTGTCACATGATGCGATTGATCCGCAATTCTATATTTTCCATAATAACTATAAGAAATTTACGATGATTACAGACACAGGCTATGTTTCAGACCGTATGAAAGGTATGATCAGAGGCAGTGATGCCTTCATGTTTGAAAGTAACCATGATGTAGATATGTTGCGCATGTGTCGTTACCCTTGGAAAACTAAACAACGTATCTTAGGTGATATGGGGCACGTCTCAAATGAAGATGCGGCAATGGCAATGTGTGATGTCATTACAGGCAACACGAAACGTATTTATCTTTCTCACTTATCACAAGATAACAATATGAAAGACTTAGCGCGTATGAGTGTAGGACAAGTCTTAAATCATCATGATATTGATACAAATAAAGAAGTTCTACTATGCGATACAGATAAAGCAGAACCTACACCGATTTATACAATATAAATAAGTTTGAGACAGCCAATGAAGCGAACCACTTCATTGGCTGTTTTTTTACGAAGAAAAGTAAAAAAACACGCAAAAGTCATCACAAAAAACGGAAAAAGTGTAGATAAAACTTAGGGAGAAAATGTATAATTTCTAAGGTAGTGTGCACGTAGGGTAGTTATTCACAATTTTGTGTAAAGAAAGCGTAAAACTGTGAATAACTATGTAAGACTGACCTCAAAGTTATGCACAAAATGAGGATAAGTTACCCACATTTGTGCACAATCCACAGAGAAATACCCACATTATTAACAGAGTTATCCACATATCTACAAGTTAACCACAGAAATGTGGGTAAAATACACAAGAATAGCAGTGAATTTATATACATAAGCCACTTATTAAGACAGTAAGCTGTGAATAGGTGGATAACCTGTGGATAACTCGAATAACTATTCAGATATAAGGAGAATGTGATGAAGATAACTGTACTTGCTGTAGGCAAATTAAAAGAAAAATACTGGAAACAAGCCATTGCAGAATACCAAAAACGTTTAGGTGCTTATACAAAGATAGATATCATCGAAGTTCCTGATGAAAAAGCACCAGAAAATATGAGCGATAAAGAAATAGAACAAGTGAAACAAAAAGAAGGACAACGTCTGTTAGCGAAAGTAAAACCACAATCCACAGTCATTACATTAGAGATTAAAGGTAACATGTTAACATCAGAGGGATTAGCCAAAAATCTTCAACAACGTATGGTTCAGGGTCAAAGCGACTTTACTTTCATTATCGGAGGATCAAACGGCCTGCATCAAGACGTCTTAGATAGAAGCAACTACGCCTTATCCTTCAGCAAAATGACTTTCCCTCACCAAATGATGCGTGTCATCTTACTTGAACAAGTATATAGAGCATTCAAGATCATGCGCGGGGAAGCGTACCACAAATGATGCGGTTTTTTATCCAGTTTTTTGTTTAATGAACAAGGTAAATTACGAGATAATATTTGAAGAAAACAATAAAGTAGAGATGGATTTCCATATCCTCTTTAGTAGCGGTTTTTATCTGTAAGGTTTATTAATAATTAAATAAATAGGCGGGATAGTTATATATAGCTTATTAATGAAAGAATATGATTATTAATTTAGTATTATATTTTAATATTAAAAAGAAGATATGAAATAATTATTCATACCTTCCACCTTACAATAATTAGTTTTCAATCGAATATTAAGATTATTAGTAGTCTTAAAAGTTAAGACTTCCTTATATTAATGACCTAATTTATTATTTGCCTCATGAATTATCTTTTTATTTCTTTGATATGTCCCAAACCACATCGTGATATACACTACAATAAATATTATGATGAAACTAATAATATTCTCAAAGTTCAGATGGAACCAACCTGCTAGAATAGCGAGTGGGAAGAATAGGATTATCATCAATATAAAGTGAACTACAGTCTGTTTTGTTATACTCCAATCGGTATCTGTAAATATCAAATTACCATAAGTAAACAAAATTCCAATCAATGCCCATAGTGCTACACATATTAGCATAATAACCGCTTCATTAAAGTTTTCATAATAAATTTTACCCATAAAAGAATCTGGATATAGTGGTACATATTTATCCCTTGAAAAAAATAAGTGAAGTAATGACAGAAATCATAAGACCAGTGAACGCACCTTTTTGAACAGCGTGGAATAATTTTTTCATAGTGAGATGGACCATTCCATTTGTTTCTAACTTCAAGTGATCAATGTAATTTAGATTGATAATTTCTGATTTTGAAATACGCACGAATATTGAACCGACAAGCTCTTCAATTTGGTAAAGTCGCTGATAAAGTTTTAAAGCTTTATTATTCATTGTTATCGCATACCTGTTTATCTTCTACTATGAACTGTGCAATTTGTTCTAGATCAATTGGGTAAACATGATGGTTCTGTTGCAAAGTAAAAAAATATAGCTAAC
>NZ_KV820928.1:0-2065 GCF_001815505.1 Staphylococcus sp. HMSC072B07
AACAAAAGAAGCTGCACCGGAAGAAAATAATACATCTGAAAGCAATAGTAATTTCAATCAAACATTTGAAGAATTAAATAGAGTTGATTCTAATGATGAAAAAGAAGAAATACTTACTAGCTATATTGCGACAACAAATGGTGTTTCGAGAGAAGCCGTTCTAAATGAAATTGAAGGCTTAAATATTGATTATGCGAAACTCTCAGACGATGAATTACTCAATTTATTAGTTCAAGATTTGGCAAATAAATTGGAACAAAATAAAGCACAAGCAACCTCAAGAAGTGTAAGTAGATTTGCGGAACCTGTACTAAAAACTGCACTAGATAATGATATTTCAGAGAAAGGTTCTAATGTAAATGGACAGATTACGGTAAACAACTTTAAAATTGGTGAAGATTCTTTTGATCCAAACCATAGCGGATCGACTGACATTTCAGCAGATTTCAGTGTTGATGGAAAGATTAAAGAAGGGGATTATTTTACAGTAAATATTCCTGAAAACGTTACTGTAAATGGCGATATAAATTATGAAAATCTTAATAATATAATGAAGGTTAAGTCCCTTACTGATAATGAAGGTAATACTGTAGCTACAGGTTTTTATAATGTTAATGAAAAAGTAGTTACTTATACATTTACTGATTATGTAAATAATAGAAATAATATTAAAGGTAATTTCCAACTACCAATCTGGACTGACAGAAAAAATACGCCAAATAGTGGTTCATATCAAGCTGAATTTGGAATAGCAGATAAAAAATTCAGTACAACCCTTAATATTAATTATTCTTCACCAATACAAGGAATAAATGATGAGTCTGGACCAAGTATCAGCTCATTTATAACTGATATTGATAAGTATTCTGGTAATAATAGTTTTAAGCAAACTATTTATGTTAATCCTATGGGCAATAGATTATATGATTCGAATGTTAAAATACAGGGATATCACACAGACCCTAATAGCTCTAGTACTATAATAGATAATAACACTAAATTTAAAATTTATAGAGTTTTAGATGTAAATAAGTTAAATGATAGTTATTATGTAGATCCTCAAGATCCTAATTTAGTAGATATTACAGATAATTTTGATGGATGGATTACTGATAATGGTGATAATTCTGTAAGTCTCCAATTCGGAGATATTGACACTGCATATGTTATTACTGTAGACGGGAAATATGATGGAGAAAGTGACGAAAATGTAAAAACACGAGTTTTTGAAACTAACGACGATGCTTATAAGGTTAGAAGAGCTTACTATTGGGATAATGAGAATATAATCAAGGGAACAGGCGGTAATGCTGGTGGCGATCTTCTGAAATATAGTCTTGGAGATTACGTATGGGAAGATACAAATAAAGACGGAATCCAAGATGATGACGAAAAAGGCATCTCAGGTGTCCATGTTACATTGAAAGATAATAATGGTAATGAATTAGATCATACTACTACAGATGAAAATGGTAGATATCAATTTAATAATTTAGACAATGGAACATATATCGTTGAATTTTCAACTCCAGAAGGATATACGCCGACAATTGAGAATTCAGGTAACGATGATGAAACAGATTCTGATGGCTTAACAACAACAGGTGTTATTAACGGTGCTGATAATTGGACATTAGACAGTGGATTTTATAAGACACCTAAATATAGTCTTGGAGACTACGTATGGTTAGATAAAAATAAAGATGGAATTCAAGATGATGATGAAAAAGGTATCTCAGGAGTTCATGTTACGCTGAAAGATGGTAATGGTAACGTATTAAAAACAACAACAACAGATGAGACTGGTAAGTATCGTTTTGACGATTTAGATAGTGGTGATTATATTGTACAGTTTGATAAACCAGAAGGTTTGACTCAAACTGTTACTAATTCAGGTAATAATGATGAAAATGATGCTGATGGTGAAGAAGTTCATGTAACTATTACCGATCATGATGATTTTAGTATTGATAATGGTTACTTCGAAGAAGATTCAGATGCTGATGCGGATGCCGATGCTGACTCAGATGCGGATGCTGACTCAGATGCGGATGCAGATGCAGAC
>NZ_KV820929.1:0-914 GCF_001815505.1 Staphylococcus sp. HMSC072B07
TTTTTGTTAAAATTATACTATAAATTCAACTTTGAAACAGAACCGTATTATGGAATAGAGATGTTGGTAACATTTATACAGGATCATTATACTTAAGTTTAATTTCGTTATTACAGAACCACACATTCCAACCAGAAGAGAAAGTATGTCTATTTAGTTATGGTTCAGGAGCAGTAGGAGAAATCTTTAGTGGTTCAATCGTTAAAGGATATGACAAAGCATTAGATAAAGAGAAACACTTAAATATGCTAGAATCTAGAGAGCAATTATCAGTCGAAGAATACGAAACATTCTTTAACAGATTTGATAATCAAGAATTTGATTTCGAACGTGAATTGACACAAGATCCATATTCAAAAGTATACTTATACAGTATAGAAGACCATATCAGAACATATAAGATAGAGAAATAAACTAGTGGCCGATTGTGCTTGATGAGCTTGGGACATAAATCCTAACTCGAAATAAATAAGCATATCACTAAACTGATTTTTTAAAGTTTACAGTGATATGCTTATTTTTTTATCTTACGATTTTGTACGTGCATGCTTGCCTAGGGGTATGGCTCGAGCCATTAGTCTCTCGCACATACTATTCCCTCAGGCGTCAGCACTTACAAAATCGGTTGTAATTTTCATTTTTATACGCATTCTTACTGAGATTATACTAATAAGAGGAATAGTAAAAGCAATTCTAAGTAAAATTGCAGATAAGAGGTTTGTTAAAAGCAGTTCTAAGTAAAATTGCAGATAAGAGGTACGTTAAAAGCAATTCCATGCAAAATTGCTGATAAGGGGTAAGTTAAAAGCAGTTCTAAGTAAAATTGCAGATAAGAGGTTTGTTAAAAGCAGTTCTCAGTAAAATTACAGATAAGAGGTACGTTAAAAGCAGTTCTAAGTAAAATTGCAGATAAG
>NZ_KV820929.1:1014-29096 GCF_001815505.1 Staphylococcus sp. HMSC072B07
GTTAAAAGCAATCCTAAGTAAAATTGCAGATAAGGGGTACAGAAAAACTAGACTTGATTACAAAATGGAGCTTGGGACATAAATGATTTTTTAAAAATGAGATGAGACGTAGATTAACTCCATAATCAATACGAATCTATCGACTTCTTTATTTATGATATTCATCTCTTTTTAATGGAAATAAAAGTGCGATTAATGTGATAATACAGTTACGTTAATTAAAAAAATAAAAATGCAAGGAGAGGTAATATGCTAACTGTATATGGACATAGAGGATTACCTAGTAAAGCTCCGGAAAATACAATTGCATCATTTAAAGCTGCTTCAGAAGTAGAAGGTATAAACTGGTTGGAGTTAGATGTTGCAATTACAAAAGATGAACAACTGATTATCATTCATGATGATTATTTAGAACGGACTACAAATATGTCCGGGGAAATAACTGAATTGAATTATGATGAAATTAAAGATGCTTCTGCAGGATCTTGGTTTGGTGAAAAATTCAAAGATGAACATTTGCCAACTTTCGATGATGTAGTAAAAATAGCAAATGAATATAATATGAATTTAAATGTAGAATTAAAAGGTATTACTGGACCGAATGGACTAGCACTTTCTAAAAGTATGGTTAAGCAAGTGGAAGAACAATTAACAAACTTAAATCAGAATCAAGAAGTGCTCATTTCAAGCTTTAATGTTGTGCTTGTTAAACTTGCAGAAGAAATCATGCCACAATATAACAGAGCAGTTATATTCCATACAACTTCGTTTCGTGAAGACTGGAGAACACTTTTAGATTACTGTAATGCTAAAATAGTAAACACTGAAGATGCCAAACTTACTAAAGCAAAAGTAAAAATGGTAAAAGAAGCGGGTTATGAATTGAACGTATGGACTGTAAACAAACCAGCACGTGCAAACCAACTTGCTAATTGGGGAGTTGATGGTATCTTTACAGACAATGCAGATAAAATGGTGCATTTGTCTCAATAGAAAGTTAGAGGTGAGTCTTACGTTTCAGTGACGGTAGACTTACCTTTAACATGTTACATACTAAAAAATTAATTTGAATAAGAAAGAGAGACATATATGAAATACGATGATTTTATAGTAGGAGAAACATTCAAAACAAAAAGCCTTCATATTACAGAAGAAGAAATTATCCAATTTGCAACAACTTTTGATCCTCAATATATGCATATAGATAAAGAAAAAGCAGAACAAAGTAGATTTAAAGGTATCATTGCATCTGGCATGCATACACTTTCAATATCATTTAAATTATGGGTAGAAGAAGGTAAATACGGAGAAGAAGTTGTAGCAGGAACACAAATGAATAACGTTAAATTTATTAAACCTGTATACCCAGGTAATACATTGTACGTTATCGCTGAAATTACAAATAAGAAATCCATAAAAAAAGAAAATGGACTCGTTACAGTGTCACTTTCAACATACAATGAAAATGAAGAAATTGTATTTAAGGGAGAAGTAACAGCACTTATTAATAATTCATAATAAAACAGTGAAGCAACCATCGTTACGGATTGCTTCACTGTTTTGTTATTCATCTATATCGTATTTTTTATTACCGTTCTCATATAGCTCATCATACACTTTACCTGAGATTTTGGCATTGTAGCTAGCCATTCCTTTATCTTGTACATCTTTAACATTAATAGCCATCATCATGTTTGGATTATCTTTATCATATGATATAAACCACCCAATTTGTCTGCCAGTTTCTCCTTGTTTCATTTTGAGTTCTGCAGTACCGGATTTGCCAATTAAGTTTGCATAAGATCTATAAATATCTTCTTTATGTGTTTTATTTACGACTTGTTGCATACCATCAGTTAATAGATTGATATTTTCTTTGGAAATAATATTTTTCTTCCAAACTTTGTTTTTCGTGTCTTTTAATAAGTGAGGTGCGTTAATATTGCCATTATTTTCTAATGCGCTATAGATTGAAAGGATCTGTACTGGGTTAATCAGTATTTCACCTTGTCCGTAACCTGAATCAGCTAATAATATTTCATTATCTAAATTTTTGTTTGAAATTTGAGCATTATAAAATGGATAATCACTTGGTATATCTTCACCAACACCTAGTTTTTTCATGCCTTTTTCAAATTTCTTACTGCCTAATTCGAGTGCTACTCTAGCAAAGAAAATGTTATCTGATGATTCTATTGCTTGTTTTAAGTCGATATTACCATTTACCACTTCATATCTTGTAACGTTGTAACCACCCCAAGATTTATCTTTTTGCCAACCTTTACCATCGATTTTATAACTTGTTTTATCGTCTAATGTTTTGTTATTTAACCCAATCATTGCTGTTAATATTTTTTGAGTTGAACCTGGTGAAGTTGTAAACTGGAACTTGTTGAGCAGAGGTTCTTTTTTATCTTCGGTTAATTTATTATATTCTTCGTTACTCATGCCATACATAAATGGATAGACGTCATATGAAGGTGTGCTTACAAGTGCTAATAATTCACCTGTTTGAGGGTGGATAGCAGTACCTGAGCCATAATCATTTTTCATGTTGTTATAAATACTCTTTTGAACTTTAGCATCAATAGTTAGTTGAATATCTTTGCCATCTTTTTTCTTTTTCTCTATTAATGTATGTGCGATTGTATTGCTATTATCGTCAACGATTGTGACACGATAGCCATCTTCATGTTGGAGCTTTTTATCGTAAAGTTTTTCGAGTCCCTTTTTACCAATAACTGCATCATCTTTATAGCCTTTATATTCTTTTTGTTTTAATTCTTCAGAGTTAATGGGACCAACATAACCTAATAGATGTGAAGTCGCTTTTCCTAGAGGATAGTTACGACTTTCTGTTTCATTAGTTGTAAGATGAAATTTTTTTGCGAAATCACTTAAATATTCATCCATTTTTTTAACGGTTTTAAGTGGAACGAAGGTATCATCTTGTACCCAATTTTGATCCATTTGTTGTTTGATATAGTCTTCAGAAATACTTAGTTCTTTAGCGATTGCTTTATAATCTTTTTTAGATACATTCTTTGGAACGATGCCTATCTCATATGCTGTTCCTGTATTGGCCAATTCCACATTGTTTCGGTCTAAAATTTTACCACGTTCTGATTTTAAATTTTCAATATGTATGCTTTGGTCTTTCTGCATTCCTGGAATAATGACGCTATGATCCCAATCTAACTTCCACATACCATCTTCTTTAACAAAATTAAATTGAACGTTGCGATCAATGTTACCGTAGTTTGTTTTAATTTTATATTGAGCATCTACTCGTTTTTTATTTTTAGATACTTTTTTTATTTTACGATCCTGAATGTTTATATCTTTAACGCCTAAACTATTATATATTTTTATCGGACGTTCAGTCATTTCTACTTCACCATTATCGCTTTTAGAAATATAACTGCTATCTTTATAAACTTGTTTGAAATTTTTATCTTCAATTGCATCAATAGTATTATTAATTTCTTTATCTTTTGAAGCATAAAAATATATACCAAACCCGACAACTACAACTATTAAAATAAGTGGAACAATTTTTATCTTTTTCATCAATATCCTCCTTATACAAGACTACATTTGTAGTATATTACAAATGTAGTATTTATGTCAAAATAATGTTATAATTTTTGTGATATGGAGGTGTAGAAGGTGTTATCATCTTTTTTAATGTTAAGTATAATCAGTTCATTGCTCACGATATGTGTAATTTTTTTAGTGAGAATGCTCTATATAAAATATACTCAAAATATTATGTCACATAAGATTTGGTTATTAGTGCTCGTCTCCACGTTAATTCCATTAATACCATTTTACAAAATATCGAATTTTACATTTTCAAAAGATATGATGAATCGAAATGTATCTGACACGACTTCTTCGGTTAGTCATATGTTAGATGGTCAACAATCATCTGTTACGAAAGACTTAGCAATTAATGTTAATCAGTTTGAGACCTCAAATATAACGTATATGATTCTTTTGATATGGGTATTTGGTAGTTTGTTGTGCTTATTTTATATGATTAAGGCATTCCGACAAATTGATGTTATTAAAAGTTCGTCATTGGAATCGTCATATCTTAATGAACGACTTAAAGTATGTCAAAGTAAGATGCAGTTCTACAAAAAGCATATAACAATTAGTTATAGTTCAAACATTGATAATCCGATGGTATTTGGTTTAGTGAAATCCCAAATTGTACTACCAACTGTCGTAGTCGAAACCATGAATGACAAAGAAATTGAATATATTATTCTACATGAACTATCACATGTGAAAAGTCATGACTTAATATTCAACCAGCTTTATGTTGTTTTTAAAATGATATTCTGGTTTAATCCTGCACTATATATAAGTAAAACAATGATGGACAATGACTGTGAAAAAGTATGTGATAGAAACGTTTTAAAAATTTTGAATCGCCATGAACATATACGTTATGGTGAATCGATATTAAAATGCTCTATTTTAAAATCTCAGCACATAAATAATGTGGCAGCACAATATTTACTAGGTTTTAATTCAAATATTAAAGAACGTGTTAAGTATATTGCACTTTATGATTCAATGCCTAAACCTAATCGAAACAAGCGTATTGTTGCGTATATTGTATGTAGTATATCGCTTTTAATACAAGCACCGTTACTATCTGCACATGTTCAACAAGACAAATATGAAACAAATGTATCATATAAAAAATTAAATCAACTAGCTCCGTATTTCAAAGGATTTGATGGAAGTTTTGTGCTTTATAATGAACGGGAGCAAGCTTATTCTATTTATAATGAACCAGAAAGTAAACAACGATATTCACCTAATTCTACTTACAAAATTTATTTAGCGTTAATGGCATTCGACCAAAATTTACTCTCATTAAATCATACTGAACAACAATGGGATAAACATCAATATCCATTTAAAGAATGGAACCAAGATCAAAATTTAAATTCTTCAATGAAATATTCAGTAAATTGGTATTACGAAAATTTAAACAAACATTTAAGACAAGATGAGGTTAAATCTTATTTAGATCTAATTGAATATGGTAATGAAGAAATATCAGGGAATGAAAATTATTGGAATGAATCTTCATTAAAAATTTCTGCAATAGAACAGGTTAATTTGTTGAAAAATATGAAACAACATAACATGCATTTTGATAATAAGGCTATTGAAAAAGTTGAAAATAGTATGACTTTGAAACAAAAAGATACTTATAAATATGTAGGTAAAACTGGAACAGGAATCGTGAATCACAAAGAAGCAAATGGATGGTTCGTAGGTTATGTTGAAACGAAAGATAATACGTATTATTTTGCTACACATTTAAAAGGCGAAGACAATGCGAATGGCGAAAAAGCACAACAAATTTCTGAGCGTATTTTAAAAGAAATGGAGTTAATATAATGGATAATAAAACGTATGAAATATCATCTGCAGAATGGGAAGTTATGAATATCATTTGGATGAAAAAATATGCAAGTGCGAATAATATAATAGAAGAAATACAAATGCAAAAGGACTGGAGTCCAAAAACCATTCGTACACTTATAACGAGATTGTATAAAAAGGGATTTATAGATCGTAAAAAAGACAATAAAATTTTTCAATATTACTCTCTTGTAGAAGAAAGTGATATAAAATATAAAACATCTAAAAACTTTATCAATAAAGTATACAAAGGCGGTTTCAATTCACTTGTCTTAAACTTTGTAGAAAAAGAAGATCTATCACAAGATGAAATAGAAGAATTGAGAAATATATTGAATAAAAAATAAAATTGTTGTGTTTACAACAATACATAGAAAACAGAGGAAACAATCAAGTCGTTGAATATTTCCTCTGTTTTTTAGTTGAAAAAATTAACCGAAAGCCTGAATGCAAGTCTTGATTAAATCAATAATGCTTGTAATAACACCAGTGAAATCCATATGCATACCCTTTTTCTATTTAAGATACATTAAGTATAATATCAAACAAATAAAAAATGTTAAAAATTCCCTAATTGGCTATTTAGATTGCATAAATGTCAAAAATTTGAAAAACATACAACGACTTTGCATAAAAAATCGTCATATTGGAAATACGTAATTTATTGAAATAATAAAAAAAATAAAAGAACGAAGATGATAACCTAAGTGAGGTTTTAAGTTGTTCTAAGGTTTAATTTAATTTATGTTAAAATAGTTGGTATAAAAATACATGATAAACTATAAACTAAATTCAAAATAACTTATGGGGTAGGCAATTATGGAAAATATTTTAAATATAAATGATAATGAAAAAAGAGTGCTAAGGGAAATTTATAACCATCATAATATTTCGCGTACTCAAATATCTAAAAATCTTGAGATTAATAAGGCAACGATTTCTAGTATTTTGAATAAGTTAAAGTATAAATCTCTTGTTAATGAGGTTGGTGAGGGTGATAGCACGAAGAGTGGTGGTAGAAAACCTATTCTTCTGAAGGTTAATCATCTTTATGGTTATTTTATTTCTTTGGATTTAACTTATAGTTCTGTTGAAGTGATGTACAATTATTTTGATGGTAATGTCATTAAGCATGAATCTTATGATTTACCTGATGAAAAGGTTAGTAGTATATTAAGCATAATAAAAAAACATATTGATATTCAGGAGAAACTTGATACTTATAACGGACTATTAGGTGTGTCTGTTTCTATACATGGAGTTGTGGATAATGAGCAGCATGTGACATATTTACCATTCCATGAAACTGAAGGAATTTCAATTGCTAAGAAAATAAAAGAAATTACTAATGTTCCAGTCGTAGTTGAAAATGAAGCGAATCTTTCAGCGTTATATGAACGTAATTTTAATCATAATTTATCCTACAATAATCTTATTGCTTTAAGTATACATAAAGGTATTGGTGCTGGGCTTATTATTAATAATCAATTGTATCGTGGTGCAAATGGGGAAGCGGGTGAAATTGGAAAAACACTTGTCTCAAAAGTTAGCGATAATGTGGAGATCTTTCATAAGATTGAAGATATTTTTTCACAAGAAGCTTTACTGCATAATTTAAGTAATCAACTAAATGAGAAGATGACGCTTAGCAAATTAATTCAATTTTATAATGAAAAAAATCCAGTCGTAGTTGAAGAAATGGAACAATTTATAAATAAAATTGCTGTTTTAATACATAATTTAAACACCCAGTTTAATCCGAATGCAATTTACATTAACTGTCCATTGTTCAATGAAATGCCTGAAATATTAGAAGCAATTAAGAACCAGTTCAAACAATATTCACGTAACGAAATTCAAATAAAGTTAACATCTAATGTCAAATTTGCAACTTTGCTAGGTGGTACATTAGCAATTATCCAAAAAGTACTACAGATTAATGATATTTACTTAGATATAAAAGCATAAAAAACTAATTCAAATGAATAATCAAAGTTCGTAATTGTCTTTATAAAAAAATCCCTCAATCCGAATTGAATTTTCGGATTGAGGGATTTTTATAGTTCTATTGCAGAAGAAAACTATTTTAAAAATGCTGGTAAATGTTGATAGCCACCTCTAACGTTAACAATATTCGTAAATCCTTTATATTCTAATATTCCTACCGCTATTGAACTTCTAACACCTGATTGACAATGTACATAAATTAGGTCATTTTTATCGAAAGGTATATCTTCATTTAAAAGTTTACCGTGAGGAATATGAATTGCTTGTTTTAAATGACCTTTACGCCATTCATCATCATTACGAACATCTAATACATTATGTTCTTCACCAGTCATTTCAGAACTATGAATAGATGATGTGACGATATTTGTTTGTGGCAAACGGTAACTTTTTACATTTTCAAAACCAATTAATTGTAAAGCATGAATAGCTTGTTGAACGGTAGATTTATCGCCAATTAATTCAATATCTTAGTCATAATCTAAATACCAACCAATTTGATTTATAAAAGTTTTATTAAAAGGAATATTGATAGTTCCATGCATATGACCACCATGGAATGCTTCTTTACTTCGAAGATCAAAAGCAGTTTGTGTATTGCTTGAACTAGGGTAAACATTATATGGTTGGTACATTTGCATACCAAATTGATTTATTTTTTTCATTTGTGAAAAATGGTGTGGTGGAGCTGGCTGATTGAGTGTTAAAGTTTCGATAAATGAAGTTTCATCTTTAACATTAAAAGCCCAGTTGTTTATTTTCTCATAACCCAAAGTAGTTGTAGGTAATGAACCTAGCGCTTTACCACAAGGACTCCCTGCACCATGACCTGGCCAAATTTGAATATAGTCTGGTAATGTTGCAGCAAATTGTATGGACTGATACATTTGTTTTGCTCCGATTTTTGTAGAACCTTCAACATTTACAGCTTTTTCTAATAGATCTGGTCTACCTACATCACCAACAAAGATGAAGTCACCGCTAAATAATCCCATTGGTATACTGGAACCCCCACCTTCGTCAGTAAGTAAAAAACTAATACTCTCAGGGGGATGGCCTGGAGTGTGTAAGACTTCTAATTTAATCTTTCCTAAATAGATAATATCTTGATGCTTAACGAAATGTGTTTGTTTAGGCATATTTTTATAATTAAATTCATCTTTACCTTCATCAGATACGTATATACTTGCATTCAATTTATTTGCCACATCTCTAATACCTGAAGCAAAATCAGCATGAATATGTGTTTCTGCAGCTTTAGTAATTGTGAATCCTTCTTTATCTGCAACTTTTAAATATTTTGTTAAATCTCGTATAGGGTCAATAATCATTGCTTCTCCTGTACGTTGACATCCAATTAAATAAGATGCTTGTGAAAAATTGTCTTCATAAAATTGTTTGAAAAACAAAAAAAACTCCTTTTTAAAATAGATTTTATTGATTAGATAAATAAGTTATGATTTGCTTGCTCAGTATGTCCAATATAAGTACCTACGCCACCATAATCGACTTCATCTCTTAATTCTTCTTTTGAAATTCCCATAACATCCATACTCATGGTACAAGCAATTAACTTTATATCTTGATCGATTGCTTGATCGATAAGTGAGTATAAAGAATCAACATTTTTCTTGTTCATTACATAACGCATCATAATATTACCTAGTCCAAACATATTCATTTTTGATAATGGCATATGTATTGGATCCTTAGGTAACATAAGGTCAAACATTTTGGAAATACCTTTCTTTTTAACGCGAATTGATTGCGCTTTTTTTAATGCGTTGAGGCCCCAAAAAGTAAAGAAAATAGTTACATCTTTACCTGCTGCTTTAGCGCCATTTGCGATGATCATTGCTGCTACTGCCTTATCTAACTCACCGCTAAATAAAACAATTGTTGTACCTGTAGCAGTGTCATTGATTTCAAATTCTTTTGGCTTTTCTTTTTGAATAATTGCATTAATTACATTTGCTTCTTCAGTAAGATTTACAAGGGTATTCCCTGTTTGTTTCGCCCAACTTTTAATATCACTATTGAAACCAGGATCTGTAACTGTTACCTCGATTTGCTCACCCGTTGAAATATTGTTAATTTCTTTACTGATATTAACAATAGGTCCAGGGCACTGAAGACCTCTAAAATCAAATTGTTTACGATTCTCTTTGATTTCAATATCTTTTTCTATTAAAGGAGCACTATTGAAGTTCTTTGCTTCATAATCTTTATATCCACCCTTTAAATTCACGACATCATAACCTTGTTTGGCTAAATAATCGCAAGCTTTAGTGCTTCGGTTACCGCTTTTACAATGTATATAATACGTTTTGTTGCTATTCTTATTGAATGATTTAATCTCTTCTACTGGGTGTAAAGTTGAACCGTTAATGTGTCCTAATTCATATTCTTCTTTTGTTCTAACATCAATCAATTGACCCATTTTTGCCAATTTTTCTAATTCTTCTTTGTTTAATGAATTAATGTGTACTTCTTTGTATTGTTCCATACTTACCTCCTATAAATACCTATGAGGGTATAATAAAACGGATAGAATCATTTGCCAAATACCTATAGGGGTATTTGACAATTTTGTTTTAATTTATTATTATTAACTTAATCAATTTATGTGGAGGAAATGAATATGACTTATGATAAAAAAATGATTAATCGTATAAATAGAATACAAGGTCAATTAAATGGTGTCGTAAAAATGATGGAAGAAGAAAAAGATTGCAAAGATATAATTACGCAACTTAGTGCATCTAAAGGTTCTATACAACGTTTAATGGGGATTATAATTAGTGAAAATTTAATAGAATGCGTTAAAACAGCAGAAGAAAATAATGAAAGTTCTCAAGAATTAATTAATGAAGCAGTTAATTTATTAGTTAAAAGTAAATAATGGATATAGCAAATATGACTATTATGTTGCTAATTGGCGTACTGGGTGGATTTATATCTGGATTAATAGGTATTGGGGGCGCAATTATTATTTACCCAGCTATTCTTATATTGCCACCATTAATAGGTATACCTGCGTATAGTGCATATATTGCTTCGGGACTTACCTCTAGTCAAGTATTTTTCAGTACACTTAGTGGATCATTAAATGCAAGAAAACAACCAGCTTTCTCTCCTAAACTTGTTATATATATGGGAGGGGGTATGTTGATTGGAAGCATGTTAGGGGCAATTTTAGCTAGTTTGTTTAATGCTACTTTTGTAAATACGGTATATGTAATAATCGCCATACTTGCTTTAATATTGATGTTTATTAAAGTTAAACCTACTACACAAGAGACGAAATCTAAACCTTTGCTATTTATTATAGTTGGATTTGGAATTGGTGTAATTTCGGGAATTGTGGGTGCAGGTGGAGCATTTATCATCATTCCTGTATTATTAGCATTATTTAAATTACCAATGAATACGGTAGTGAACAATAGCATAGCAATTGCTTTTATATCTTCAGTAGGGGCATTTTTTATAAAATTAATGCAAGGATATATACCAGTAGAAAGTGCAATTTTTTTGATAATTGAATGATGATCATTTTCTGAAAATATTATGTGGTCATATAATATAATGCCCATCATTTCACTAATCTCTTTTATTCTCTGAGTTATTTTGATATCTCCTGGAGAAGGTGTCGGATCTTATCAAGAGTAAATTATGAAAAAAATGGTTTAAATCAATGTTCTTACTTTAAGTACATGTGTTTAACGTAAATGATAATTAGTTAAATATAAAAAGGTTATCCCAATCAATAGGATAACCTCTTTATACTTTACTTTATGGTTTGGATTCGCCACTTCAAAGAAGAAATGAAATCAGAGCATTGAATGTTCCATTTTCAAACAATATATAAATACCTAGCCCAATGAATACAATTGGTACAATCCAACGTTCATATTTCTCAATTGTTTCCGATATAAAATCGAAGGAAGCTAGACGGTAACTGACATAGCACAAAACTCCAACCATAATTAGAAAGACAATAGTGACAATAAAGATTTCAGACATACTTAAGGTCGTGAAGTACGGTATATAAATGGAAAAGTCATCCGCACTGGAAGCCAATACGATGAAAATCATCGTCAAAAATAACTGATTAAATTTTCCAGAGGAGAATAAAGATAAAATGCTACTTTCATCTTCATCCTCTTCTCCTTTAATCCATATTTTCACGCCTAGGTAAAGTGGTAAAAGTCCAAGTAGTCCGATAACCCATTGCTGAGGAATTAAATTTACAACCCCCTGTGCAACTAAAAGACTTGCTCCTATCACAATTGCAGTCCCTATATATTGTCCTATCCAAATATGTTTTACCTGACCTTTTTTTACTTGCGAAAACAAAAGAATTAATATGACGAGATAATCAATTCCTGTTGCTACATATACCGCAGTAGCCGTCAGTATCGTCGCGATCATTTTATCATCTCCAAATATTTTAGGGATAGGACTTTTCTTCAAAATGAAAAGTCCTTCCGTAAATTGCACACATATAGTACCTATTTATCCTTCACTCTCATCAGTCGCAAACTATTTAATGCTACCAAAATAGTGGCTCCCATATCGGAAAGAATCGCAATCCAAAGGGTTAGCCAGCCTGGAATAACCAATAGTAAGGCAATTATCTTAATTCCGATGGCAAACGTGATGTTCGCTTTGATGATATTTAGCGTTTTCCTGCTAAGTCTTACTGCAAATGGAAGCTTACTTAAATCATCTCCCATTAATGCAATATCAGCTGTCTCGATGGCAGTATCTGTTCCAGCACCGCCCATTGCAATGCCAACAGTGGATGCAGCAAGTGCAGGAGCATCATTGACGCCATCGCCAATCATAGCTACATTACCATGCTCGGCTTTCATTTTTTTAATATAGTCCAACTTATCCTGTGGCAACAATTCGGACTGAATATCAGAAACGCCTACATGAGCACCGATTGCTTCTGCGGTACCTTGATTATCACCTGTCAGCATAATTGTTTGCTTGATTCCTAACTGATGAAGTTTTAGAATCACATTTTTACTTGTTTCGCGGACCTCATCTGCTACAGCAATCACGCCGAGGATTGTTTGGTCCGTTCCAATAATCATGGCCGTTTTCCCTTGGTTTTGTAAAACTTTCACTTTATTTTCAAACTCAAGGCTAAAATCGGAAACATTTAATTCTTTAAAAAGCCTTGGACTGCCAATGTAATAGGTTGTTCCATCTATATTCCCTTGAATGCCCCGACCTGTAATAGAAGTGAAGTCCTTCACTCTAACATCGGAATAAGTAATATTATCTTGCTCTGCTTTCTTCATTATTGCTGAAGCAAGTGGATGTTGTGATCGATATTCTAAAGCTGTAATAATGGAAAACAGCTCTTTTTCTTCCACTTGATCATTTAACACTTTAAAATCTGTTACCACTGGTACACCTTTTGTCAGTGTTCCTGTTTTATCAAATGCGATTGCCTTAATGGCTCCTAATTCCTCTAGATAGACACCGCCTTTAATCAACACACCTTTTTTAGCTGCATTTCCAATTGCCGAGACAATCGAGATTGGAGTAGTAATAACTAATGCACACGGACATCCAACTACAAGTACCGCTAATCCTTGATAAACCCAAGTATCCCAACTTCCACCAAAGAATAAAGGTGGAACGACTGCAACGAGCGCCGCAATAACCATAATGATCGGCGTATAATATTTCGCAAATTTATCTACGAATGCTTGCGCTGGAGCGCGCTCCCCTTGTGCTTCCTCAACCAGATGAATAATCTTGGAGATAGTTGTATCCTCTACGTATTTGGTGATTTTTACTTCAAGTAGTCCCTCTTCGTTAAGCGTGCCTGCAAATACTTCATCATCTACCGTTTTGGCAACAGGGACAGATTCTCCTGTTATAGCAGCCTGGTTGACAGCCGACACACCATTTATAATGATCCCATCCATGGCAATTTTCTCCCCTGGTTTGACGATCATAATATCACCCACGGCAATATCGTCCACATGGATCATTATTTCCTGACCATTCCGCCTAACAAGTGCTTCTTTTGGGGCAATATCCATCAATGAACGAATGGACTGTCTTGCTCTATCCATAGAAAAACGTTCAAGTGCTTCACTGATTGCAAAGAGAATGACAACAATGGATGCCTCTGCCCATTCACCAATGATGGCAGCTCCAATAACTGCAACGGTCATCAGGGTTTTCATGTCGAAATCAAAGCGTATCAAATTTTGAAAACCAACTTTAAATAGTGAATATCCGCCAATTACAATCGAACTTACAAATAACATGGACGTTACAAGGTTATCTTCTCCATTTACAAAGTGAGAAAGGTAACCAAAAGCAATCAGTAATGTGGCAAACAGCAATGTGCTGTGTTTTTTATAAAACGGTATTTTCTCTTCTTTAGGAGCCTTAGTGTCTTCTTTGACCGCTTGTATCGATGGATTCGCCAGTTTTTCAGGAATTACCTTAAGATTCTCGAAAGCACCTGCTTTTTCAAGCTCTTCAACCGATGCGTTTCCATATACATCAATTTTAGAAGCGCCAAAGTTCACTTTTGCATCCTGAACTCCAGCTAGTTGTTTTACATTTTTTTCAAACTTCCCAGCACAGTTTGCGCAAGAAAATCCCTCCACACGGTAAACATTTTTATCTTCTGTTACCACTGGTTCGACCCTTCTTCTAGCCTTCTCTGGTGCCACTTTAAGATTCTCGAAAGCACCAGCCTTTTCCAGATCTTCAACGGTTGCACTGCCAAAGACATCAATTTTGGAAGCTCCGAAATTGACTTTAGCATCATGCACCCCTGATAGTTCTTTTACATTTTTTTCAAACTTCCCAGCACAATTCGCACACGAGAAACCCTCCACACGGTAAACCTGTTTATCTTCTGTTAATGTTTTTGTTGAACTATCCAATACTAGCAACCTCCCTTTGATGCAAGAAAGCTTTTTCTACAAGCTGTTTAACATGCTCATCATCTAGTGAATAATAGACTAATTTTCCTTCTTTACGGTATTTTGCTATACCTAAATTTTTCAATAATCTTAAATGATGGGATGCCGTAGCCGTTGAAGATTCAATGATATTAGCTACATCACAAACACATAACTCTCCCTCTAAAGACAAAACATAAGCAATTTTAACTCTTGTATCATCTGATAGAGCCTTAAAAACTTTCGCTACATCCATAGGATTCTGTTTAGCAAGGTCTTTTTTAGCCCTGTTTACCTTATCTTCATGAATATAGGTAACTTCACACATATCTTTTGTCATAATTACCCTCCTTATTCAAATGACTGTTTGTTTGATGATTATAATATATCCCACTATAAACAAATAGTCAAATGATTGTTTGAATGATATATAATTAATATTAAAAAGGATTGGTTTCTAATGTTAGAAACCAATCCTTTCGGAGATTTTAACCAAATTTTAAAGTATCTTAAACATAACTGCCCCGTTAGTTTAAGTGCATCCTTTCACAATCTGTCTACAGATTAATAATAAAAACTACTCTTTATTATACAGATCTCCATATAATTTTTGAATTTGGTTCTGTAATTTTTTATTTTCTTTTTCTAATTCCATAACTCTTCTTTTTAAGGTTTTTATAAGGATTTCCTCCGAACGAGAACTTTTCTTGGGTTTTGAGACTACATTTGATGTTATTTGACGCTCACGAAGGGATTCGATTCTTTGCCTAATATCGTGTTCCTTATAAAGCCATGATTTAGAAACATTAGCTTCCTTTGCTATTGAATTAAAATTAATAGCTTTACCTTCAATCGAAAATTTAGAAATCGCTTTGTCTACTTTTTCTCTTGTCTTTTGTGATTTCTGCTTCGCCAAACGTACAATTTCTGTTGTATTTCTAACTTGTTTATTCATTGATAATTACCCCGTTAAACTTCCAATGATTTGTTCTAAACGCTCTTTAACACGGCTATTAGTCTCTATTTGTCTTTGCCATTGTTTATCCTTTGCTATGGTTAATAACTCTTCTGTACGCTCTAACTGTTCTTCGTGCTGTGGTAAGAATTGCTTACTGGTACAGAAGTGAGTGCAATCTAAGCATGCATTCGCATGTGGACAACCACCTGCTATTACTGGCAATCTACAATAACCATTTGGAAGCACTTGTGCATTTATATTTTTCTTGAACCATTGAAGCTCTACATCATCGACTTCACTATCATCATCTAGATTGAGCACATCTCCATTATTGGTAACCAGTTTTTCTTGAAATTTAGTAAATTCATTTTTTAGAGTTTCATCAAAGATATGAGCGTATCTGCTTGTCATTTCTGGGCTTTCATGTCCCAAAAATTTCTGCACAATATGCTGGGGCACCCCGTTGTTAATCATTCTTGTTCCTACTGAATGGCGAAAGGCATGGGCATGGAATCTATAAATCTCGCCTAATTTATCCACTATATTTTGCTCATAAGCTAATTTATTTAATTCGCCTCTAAATGTTTCTTGTTTTAATGGCGATCCATCTTTTCTTGGAAAGAGGTATTCACTATCTGGAAATTCCTCTGAAACTTTATCTTCCCGAACTTTAATAAGTAAAACTACCTCTTTAGATATTGGAACTATATGCTCCTTTTTCATTTTCCATTGATAATACTTTAAAAAGTAATCTCCATCTTTGTCCTCTAATAAACAGCCTTTTTTCAAGGTGCACAATTCACTTATCCTCATTCCACATTCTTGAACAATCATAGTCATCGTAGCTATATATTCGGGTAATTTATCAAGATGACTGTTCAATTGCTCTAGAACGAATTCGTCTATAAAGCGAGGTTTTGCTCTTGGTATTTTCGGATAGTCCTCGGGATAAATTAATAATTTGGAAGGAACATCATCCCATTCTAGCCTATGAAGGGTACTAAATAGTCCTTCCAATATAGAGATCCTCCCAGTTATTGTACTAGGTTTTATCCCCATCATGTTTAGTTCACTTAAATATGCTTCAATTTCCACTCTCGTTAATTGGTGTACTCTCTGAACGTGTTTAAACTTTATGTCCAGAAAATTAAAGAACTCTTTAAGTTTTTGGGCAATATCACTTACATAGGAAAAGCTATCCATGTTCAATCTTAACTTACAATATCTTTTTACAAGCTGTTTAAAATATGTATTCCGAAACCCTTTAAAGTTAATTGTATATTCATATTGTGTTGGGTTAACCTTATCATCTGGCAAAGGTAAGTTTCGTCTATCCCAAACGTCTTTATCCCACTCCTCTCCATCAAAATAAAAATCCTCATAAAACTCAATAAATTGTTTAAGATTAGTAACATAGTAAGAATTAGCTTTTACAGGTGTTTTTTCTTGATTAGCAGTAATCTTATAATTAGTGGTGGTAATTCTAACACCCTGTTTTGTCAAATATGTTCTATACTCCGTCATTGCTTTATCAATAGGAACTTCAGTAATTGAAGTAATGCTGGGATACTTTAAATCTAAAAAATCCAACATTTTATTAATTACTGTTCCTTTTCTAATCCAGACAGTTTTTGCATTCCATATTCCATTGTTTAAATGGTAAAAATAAAAATATTTCAATTCTGTTCTTAACCACAGATTTTTAACACGTTCAAAACGAACCCAACGATTTCTTAAAGCAGGATTCTTACTTAATTCTATGGCAGAAGGATGTGGACATTTTCTTATATCCCAACTATTATTAGCCCAAAACCCTTGCATTTCTTCATTCATTACAGCTATTTTTTTGCTGATCTCACTCTGACTGATAATTTTCCTTTTACTAGAAGCATTCATTTAGCTGGTATTCTTTATCTAGTAATAAATACAATGGATACGGCTTATTCTCCACTTCTATCCTTTGAACCCTCACACGCGCCCCCCTCTTTAAACACTTTAAGTACTACAAATTATAAACCTTGTTAATTTTTATTTAAAGTAAAATCTCCCTTTAACATCTCCTCCTGAACTACTTTAACTACTATTATTTATTATACTATGGTTAATATGTCTCCACTTGGGTGGTTATGGCCAATAATCATACCCGTTGCGTTACTTAATATGGCTGTTTTAAATATTTCTCGAGGATGTATAACCGCAAAATTAATGGTTCCTATAGAGACGGTTTCAATATGTGTAGGTTCATTTTTGCTATTCAAGCAAATTAAAATGAAGTGTTCTCGGTCAGCATTTCCTATGAAGTCACGCATAATATCAGCAGCGTCTTTTGGTTCTTCAATACGTCTTTTTAAATACCAAAGTGTATCTTCTTTAACCATTTGGACTTTGACAACATCTATTCTTTTTCTACTCATTATGGATAAGCTCTATACTTTCTATTAAGTCAGGGTGAACAATGGATGTGATAGAATCATCATTCATATAAATGGAATATAGCTCATCTAATTCTGAATTATTTTTTTTGTTTGATGAAAAGGCGATAATGCCTTTAATAACATCGATGTGTGGTTGATGCATTAAATATTGGTATACTTCTTTCCATGTTTGATTCATTCTATTTAGTCTCCTTTAATGGTTTAATTGTCCATGCCTTTCTAGCGTATGGATTTAATGGATGCATGATTTCATTTGTTTGAGGATTTGTTAATATACTGATTTTCTTACTGTGAGGTTTTAACATGTCTAATACTTCATTCACTCGATTTTCCACAAGAGGTTTTTTTCCGTAGGAACCCCAAGCCAATAAAACACTATCGGCTTCTTTGACAGCTTTCATAATGTGAATATCCGTGTGCTTGTCATGGCTGTTTTCGATATGTTTTAAATTAATGGGGGTATCAATATTTGAAAAAAGATTTATAAAATTAACGCCACCATATTCATCTTTTTCAGCTACTTTATTGACAATAAGTTGTGTTGTAAGGTCAACGTTGATAACACCATCATAATGAGGATACATCGTTATAATTGTAAGTACTTCTTTATCAATATCCCAAGTTTTCTTGAGAAGATAACGATGCATTTTATCCTGACTAAATATCGCTTCAGTTTCTAATACACTTTTGATTGATTTCATTTTATCTAACTCCTTTATTTAATATTCTTCAGGTAACAACATGACGTAATAAGAAAGGTCTACATCATCTTCTCGGATAATGTAGACCTTATTAATATTGATAGCTTTTGAATAATTTGCCTTATGAATTTTTACGTACTCTGGACGTTCTTGCTTATGTTTGATATATAATTGACTATTATGCATATTGAACTGGAATATATGAAAGTAATCAATCTCTTCTAGTTCCTTGAATTGTTCGTTTTCGCGTTGCGCTACAAGTTTCCATAACTGTTGCTGCAACATTGCTGGCAAGTAATTGGCAATACTACGTGTAATATAACGTTTCATGCTCATTTCTCCTTTTCTATATCTTTCATTATTGTAATAACTTCTGTAATGACTGTGACGCTTATCTGAGCTATGTGTATCCATTTATTCATTATTATAATTCTCCTTTTCAAGTAAGTGTCTTTGATCTAGTAGTGGCATAACTGTGTTATGAAGATATAAGAAGTCCATATCGTTTGTTTCATCAATATAACCAATCGCAATAAGTTGTTTTTGATAGTAGAGGATAAAGGGGTATATATGCCTTTCATGAAGTGTGTCAGAGTAGTAAGTATACGTATGAAGGATTTTGTTGGTAAGCGGACCAAGTCTGATATATTGATCAGGAAGGATATTATCTGCCACTTCCTCGATAGATTCACATTCCCATTTTTCGTCCTTTGGCAGATTGAATAAGTTAGTTATATACTCTTTGAGTTGTTTTTCTAGTGTCATGGTTATGACCTCCTATAATGTTTTTGATGTATACATGTAATACACCATATAGATAATATATGCTTCAAAAAAATTTTGTTTCGTTTGTGAATCCCATTGTTATTAAGAAAATATCCCAATAGAAAATTATCACAATTGTTGATATGACAAGGAAATCCCATTATCCCGCTCATTTCTCAGGAAATATAGCGATATATTTATATATCATTTGGATTTGGTGGTGTCAGTACGACTTACTTTTTCTTTTTATATTATTTATTTATAAATAATAATGGGATTTCGGGATTACGCTTGCGTAATCCTTATCCTACATGTATTTATCAAATCCCATTGCTATCCCGTTCATATTTTATTTTGGGATGTTCTTTCGTCATACAATATAAGCTTCACATTGAGTTGTGACTTGTTAGTATGTTGAAAAGATTCGTTAGATGGGTGTTATTGAATGACGAAAGGACAGTACATAGATATTAGATTTGAAGAAAGAGCGTTTGAGGCAAAAATAAAGACGAAGTGCTGAGGAGCACTTCGTCGAGAGGGGTATTATTGAAAAGTTGTTTAATAATTTCATTATTGAGTTTTAGTGTAACGTAGAACTGTTTTTTATGATTACCGTCTTTACGAATATCAATACGGTCAATGACTGTAAGATATAATGCTTTGAGTTGTGCTTTATCCATTGATTCTATATTTTGAAATATTCGTTGTAATAGGGCAGCGATTTGTTTCGTATCATAAGATAGTTTCTCTTGATTTTGTTGCTGTTTGAGTTGATTCATTTGATTTGTAATGTCATTGAGTTGTGTTTCATATTGATGAATAGTTGCTTTCAATGCAGATGTTAGGTCCGGATTATCTTCAATGGTTTTAACTAAATTATGGAGTTTCCCGCTGACTTCATCGTATTGTTGTTGTTTATAAGCGATATCGTGGTTCAATGCACCAATATCGACTTTATTTTCTTGATTGACACGTTCTAAGACTTGGTTAATGACTTTATCACTTTTGACAATTTCGAGTATTTGATCCATGACGTATTTCTCAATCACATCAGCTCTAACGCTATTCGCAGAACATACTTTTGAGCCTTTGTTTCGGAAGTTACTGCAAGAATAATAACGTATTCGCTTCTTGGTACCATCTTTCAATGTGTTCGTTGTGTTACTAGCTGCCATTGGTGCACCACATTGTGGACAATGAACGATACCTGTTAATAGATTAGTTCCTTTACCGTGGACTTGAGGTTTTTGACTGACTTGTTTTTTACGTAATTGGACTTTATCCCATAAGTCTTGAATAATAATAGGGGAATGCTTACCTTCAGCTATTATTGGTTTATCATTCAGCCCTTTACGACGCTTTTCATTCCAATCTTTGTACTTTGCGAATTGAATTTTACCAACATAGAATGGATTAGATAAGATATAGGTCACTGAACCAATACTGAAAGGCTTTCCTTTTTTAGTCACGTATCCTTTGTGATTGAGTGCATTCGCAATTTTACGATATCCGTGGCCTTTAGCATATGACTCAAATATATATTTGACAATATTCGCTTCATGTTGGTTTATCATGAGTTCATGCTTGCTATCCGGTATTTTGTCATAGCCCAGCGGCAAATTGCCTTGATAATAGCCTTCTTGAGCGCGTCGGGTTTGACCCATGAATACATTTTCGACAATATTATTTCTTTCAAATTCTGAAAAACTCGCTAGAATTTGTAGCATCAATTTACCACTGCTTGTATTGACTTCCATACGCTCAGATAAGCTGAAGAATTCGACATTTTGACGATGAAGGTCTTCAACAATTTTGAGTAAGTCAGAAGTGTTACGTGCTAGTCGGTTTGTTTTGTAGACCATAACAGAATCAATCTGACCTTCGTTCGCATCTTTTAACAAACGTTGTAGTTCTGGTCGGTTCATAGATTTTCCAGAGATACCTCTATCCGCGTATACATCTACAACAACAAAGTTATTGAAATCACAATATTCTCGAATTTGATTGATTTGTCCATCGATACTATAGCCTTCAGTACTTTGGATTTCCGTTGATACACGAACATAGATACCGACACGTTTTTGTTTGAGTTGTTGCATGATTTTTTCATCCTTTCTGATTAAGCAATCGATGATTGCGAGGTTTGGTTCACAATGTTCAATGGTTCATTTTTGAAATAGATCCCAACAAGGGCTTTATTTTTTGTAATGCGAATTTCATCAATATAGGGATGCAGCATGTTTAACGTGAAACTTTTCTGTATAACCTTTTGTAGTGATGTTTGTAACTGATTATCACTTATGGAGGATATGGTTTTGTGCTTTTGATTCATCAAATGAGTCTGTTTTCTGAATGATTCAGCATCAATCATACCTTTGGCAAGTTTATCTATCAGTTGTTCTTGAGTTAGCGTACTTTTAGCTTCTATCACTCTTTGTTTTTTGAGGCGTTGATGAATTGCATTATTAATTTTTGAATAGAGCTGTTGGTTTTGAAAGAAGTTCTGACATGTAGCTAAGACTTGAACTTCTAATTTTTGTGCATTTATTCCTTTGAATGAACAGACAAAGCGAGATTCATTCATATTTTTAGGACAAATATAATATCGCAATGTATGTTTTTTTCTTATTGTCATATTTGTCAGTGTTGAGTCACAACAAGGACATTTGATCTTTTGTTTCAGCTGATTCTCTGAAGGTATACAGTGAAGTTGCTTCTTATTACGGATTGCTTGAGCATGTTCATATTTCGTTGCCGAAACAATAGGTGGTACCATATTGTTATATTGACCATATTGATTGATGACACGACCACAATAATTTGGGTTCATAATTATATTTCGTACCTGATAAGGCTTGCGGGTAATAAGTTTATTATCGTCTTCTAAATATTGTGCAATCTTCTTGTAGCCATATCCTTGAAGATAATAATTGAATACAGCTTTGACGGTAGGTGATTCATCATTATTAATGATGAAAGTACCATTTTGATAGTGATAACCGAAAGGCGCATGGGTCGTTATGAGTTTACCTTGTTTTGCCTTTTCTCTAAGTCCATTTTTGACTTGTTCTCCAATATTATCGGATTCAAGTTCAGCCAGACTCATGAATATATTGAGTTTTAGGCGATCAAACGCTTTATCCATATCAAAATAGCCATCATGAACACTTAGAATATGAACATGATATTTTTGACAGAGTTTCATGAGTTTTAATGCATTTTTCAAGTTGCGATGAAGTCGATTCAAGCGATAACAACATAATACGTCACATTGTCTTTGTTGGATGCGTTCGGTGACTTGTTGATAGCCTGTTCGATTATCTGTTCTGCCTGATTGCTTATCACTAATGTATTGGATATTTTGAATATTGTGCTTTGGAGCTAATAATTCTATTGCTTGCTTTTGAGCTGGGAGTGATTGTTGTTTCGTTGTACTTTGGCGCAAATAACCAATGGCTCGTTTCATAGTATTTCCTCCTTTCAAAGAGATAATATATATTTATGAACGAAATTATAGATAAGCCCAACACCAGTCGGGTGTTGGGCGGTATTATTAGTCATCAGCGTGATTGATTTCTTCAATAACCAGATCGGCTAATAGTATGATTAATTCGTCCATGTATATCACCTCATTATTCATAGTATTAACAACAATTCTTTAGTTGCATCTCAAAAGTAGTAACGAATTCGATATTCTTCTTTGAGCAAATTTTTTTAAATGAATGTAATCTTCATATTCTCCATATGCAACAATGGACGTAGGTTTGATTACTTTCTCCAAAATGTCATTTATTAACTTGTACTCCTCAGTGTAAGTGTTACTTATTTGACGACCTTCTTGTTTACAGCATTCCTTCACAGTATCTAGGGGTGTGCTTTCTAAGTATTCAAATCTTTCATCTTCAATTTCGTGAGCTAGTGCTACTGTATTCATAGTACAATTCCTCCATTGATTTAATATTTGTGCTACAACACCTTTAAATAGGTGTTGTAGCAAATTTATTTAATAACATATTTTAAGCTTTAAAAGTCAATATCACCGTTTTTATCCCATTCTCTTGCTTTTGAAATCATGTCTCGTAGTATTGGATGTTGGTGTTCAGAGATAAATGATAAGGGTATATTGAATTTACTTTTTTCAGATAGACCAAAAATAGGAGCGTATGATTTATCAAGCTTAAGATGATAAAATACGATGGTTTTTGGTTTGCCTTCTTTGTCTTTGACACTACGTTTTGTTGTTTTACGATTGGCGTCTGACTGGATGTAATCTTTATCCCTCAGTGCATCAATGACATTATTTGTATCTTGGAAATTATGTTCTTTTAACATATTTTTAAAAACCGAGGCAATCATTTTCACCTGGATATGATCATCTTCAAGTGAAATCATTCCATAATTTTCAATAAGCGTTGATAACCTAGTGTCGTCAGAAAACTTACCACGATTTTGTGCTACAAATTGGACAATGACTTCAATTGCTTTATCAGCTAGGCTTCGCTCACTAACAGAATCTAAATGATAGTTAATAAGATAGTCCCTTACAGCATTCAAATCAACAGGTGTGGCAATGACACGTTCCAATATACGTGCTGATGTTGTAATGGTTGCATAGCGTTTGAACATCCGAATTCCTGTATTGCTGGTTTCCTTTTCTAGTTGAGTTTTGAACCTTAGGTGCTCATTTTGGAACCATTTAATGACTTCTTGTTCACGATTGAGTAGATATTCAGCTACTAATGGCATGATATGACCATAATTAGCTGATGTTGCTTTTTTAATAGTATCTGCGTTGTCAGCGTTAGTTGTAAAAGCTTCAGATATTTCAATGGTACGTACATTCAAACCATCATTACGTGCACTATTATTGAAAATACTGTGTTCGGCAGTACTAATTACTGAGGTTCCCCAGTTTTTTAGTGACTTGACTTCTCCGTGTATATTAGAACGTTGTCTTCCTTGACCTTCGGCAATTGAATAGAGCAAACCAGTTGTATCTTTAAAGGTTGCAGATGACAGTTCGTCCAATACAATAGGTACACCATAGTTGTTACTTAGATATCCTTCAAGCGCGTTTCTAGTGCCATTCCATGATCTAAACAGCGTATTACTACCTTTAGTAGGGTTGCCGGTTATTGAGACTCCTAAAGCCGCTGCAGTTGATTTACCCGTGCTTGAATTTCCCGTAAATGAGAAAATCGTACCTGCGAATTCAACCTCATGTTTTGTTTTTAAAAACGCAGTTACTAATGAAGAAATACCAAACACTACAGCAAGTTCGAGTAACAAGTTTCCTTTTACTTCATCAAGATACATTTGCCACCAGTCTTCAAAAGTGCCTTTAGGTTGTAGATCGTACTGTGTTTCACAAATGATTTCATCCGCCTGCGACTGTGTAATTTCTTTTGAAAGATATGGTTCATCTAATGAAATGACGACACCTTTATCAGTATTTAACACACCGACACCCGTATACAACGATGACAGAGGCAGTGATTGGCGCATTAATTGTAGTGCATTGCTTAATGATTTAATGTACTTCTCATTGATGCTGAAGCCATACATGATTAGTGAAGGTAACTTTTGCGATGTTAAAATATCTGATGTTTCAATACGTTCAATATTTTGTCCGTTGGAAATAACTAGTTTCTCAACCCCAGATTTGGGGTCAAGAAACTTGTTTTTAATTAAAATTGGACTAGATAAGCGTATGGACTTTTGCTGATCATTTTTACCTTTCGGTGGTATAACTTCATACCATGAATCTTCAGTAAGCCAGTATGGATATTCACTAAAGATGATGTTAGTCATTAGTTGTTACCACCTTTCCAGTTATTTTGATGATTCATCGGATTTGGTGCAGTTTTAAGGTAGAGCAAAGATGAACCTTTTTTTCCAACTACAATGAATGGAAGGTTAGGTGTATATTTTACAAAATGTGCAAACCAACGACCAACATCTTGTTGAATTTCAGTCGAGCACAAAACATTAGCCCTCACATTCAAATCGTGATACATAAACATGGTGCCTACAGGTAAATTAAATGCGATGCTTGTAACAGCACGTTTTAGTGTATAAAATTCTTTTTCTTTCATCATAAGTTCCTCCAAATAAGTCTTATTAGTCAATCAATACTGTAGATGCTTAACACCTCAATGGTTGATTGCTATAATAAGCATAAATGAAGCATTTTAATTAGACGCGGAACAAAAAATAGGGAGGGGGGTATATATGATACCTACGATAGAAGAAATTATTGACAAGTATGGCAGTTTAGTAGATTGTCTAAAGTTTGATATATCAGGTGAGGTTTATGAAGACTTATTGTTATTAAGAAGTTTAAGCGATTTAAATGAACACCAAAAGATGCATAGAGTTTCATTTATACAAAAACACTTTAACCCTAATTTTGATTATTTGTTAGATGACTCAGAATTTAGAAGTATGAATAAAATTTATAGAAATTTAAATACTATGACGTATATCAATAGTCAAAACAATGAATTTAAACTTAAACCATTTATAAATGAAGAACAATTAAAATCACTACTTGCGATAAAGAAAGTAGATGAACATTTGAGTTATGACCCATCTATTACCTCAAAAGCATTAGCAGATATAAACAAGACGCAAAAAAGATTGGTTACAAAGCCAAATATTCTCTATAATCGATCCAAAAAAGAAAATGAGTATGTACGGTTAGGAGGAAAAATATCATATACAAAGATGGAGAAGCATTGGGAATATTTACATAATGAGATTCAGTATTATAATCTTACTAATCAATTAATTAGTTATGTTGCTTTAGAAAAGGAATATGCATGGGCTTTTTTAAATGAATTATTTTATTTAATAGAATTATATTTGAAGGCATTTAAAGGACAAAAGAAAACTGGCCATGAATTTGAAGAAGGATTGAACGCATTTATTCAATCATATGTCATTATTTTACTTATAGATATAAGATTACCGACTGTTAGGTTATATATTATTAGGCGTATTGTGGATGAATGCGAAAAAGAATCAGATAATCAAAAAAGAATTAAACTGATAGAGGAATCCATTAAAAAGTACAGATATGTAAAAGAACAGATTGAAAGATTTGGAAATGCGTTGAAAGAAGAATTATCAATCGCGACTTTGTCTATTGAACAGAATATGTTAGAAGCTAAAATTGATTATTATAAGAATTACTACTATCCTAGAAAAAAAACAAAGCATAACAATATTGAGTACAACGTATCAATGTTTTTTAAAGCTGTAGATTCTTTAAAGAAATAGTATTCGACGGACAATATTTATAGATAATAATTAATTAGAGAGGTTTTAAGTTGTGTTTAGATTAAAAAAATGGTATTTAAAACAAAAAGGCTATTTTTGCCGTGTCGGTGAAAAGTGGGACAATAGTAATTTATCCCATGAAAATATACATAGTTATGTAGATAGAGTACTTGAATATGAGACTGAAACACGTAGAAACGGCCAACCAACTGAAGAATATATATTAGCTAGTAGTGGGGAAAAAATAAATGAAGATTTAAGAAGTGGTACTAATGATCACAAAGAAATTCTAGAGGTATTTGATAAATATAAAGTAAAAGAGGATATAACTACTTATAGAACGGTTAGTCCTCGGATATACAAATTAATGGAGAAAAATGCTAAAAACTTAAATGGAGTAGATTTGTTTGAACTTGGAATTTTACACACTTCATTAATAAAAGGGTACGAATCAAGAGAAGAAGGTTACAAATTACGGGTAAAAGTAAAAAAAGGAACACCAGCTTTCTATGTAGGTAATTTAACAGGCGAAGAAAGCCATTATTATGAGGTGATTGTAGTTAATAATTTAAAATTAAAAATCATATCTATTGAAGATTACTATATAAATTGTGAAGTAGTATAATTGGAATCAATTCTGTTAGTTGTTCATAATAAGCCAATTATTTTTTTAATGAACTTATTACTTAAAAACCGCATCATCAACTGATAAGCAGAAGCGTACCACAAATAAAACTAAAAAAATGAATATTATAATGATATATTAACAATTAAAAGTTTGAACTTTTTTGGCAATGATGTTAAGGCAAAAATGTATTGAAGAAAGTTAAGAGTTTGGGACATAAAGTTCTAGGATAAGTGAAAAAAGACAATTTCTATTGAAGTAATATAAAAATTGTCTTTTTTATAATTTTTTTGATTATTTTCAGATCGTTGAGCTGTTACATTTCTTATATTAAGTGCCATCAGCACAAATTCTAGTTCTCTTTTGTCTTTTTTATTCCTCGAACGGACATTCGAGTGAAATCCAAAATGGCCTTAATAAATCCAAAAAACAGGCTCCACATCAACTTTTTTTGACTGTAGATGGTTTTTGTTTTTGATTTGAAGTTTATACTTTATACATTGGTGTTTCAGAGGACATTCTGAACAATCATCACATTCATATAATTTAAAGTCTCGTTTAAAAACTATATTTATCATGGCTATAGGCATATCTTTTAAATCCTAGTCTTTTATTATTCGGACAAGTGAATTCATCGTTAATTTCGTCATAATCCCCATTTTGAGTATTAAGAAATGTCACTTTTATATTTTTTAGTTTTATCTTTTATAAACATTTCATAAGTTATGAGTGGCATTCGATTAAAATGATAGAATGCTTTAGAGTCTTTATTCATCCTTGACTCAGGTTTTGAATACTATTTTTCCATACAAATGTATATCGATTGGCATTTGCCTCAACTTTCGTATCATCAATAAAAATGGCTTGATCATCTATAAGATGGTTCTGTTGCAAAGTTGAATTTATAGTATAATT
>NZ_KV820930.1:0-3104 GCF_001815505.1 Staphylococcus sp. HMSC072B07
ATTATACATTCAAAACTAGATAGTAAGTAAATTTCAATTCGACCAATCAAAACTTGAAATTTGATTAAGTCTTCGATCGATTAGTATTCGTCAGCTCCACATATCGCTATGCTTCCACCCCGAACCTATTAACCTCATCATCTTTGAGGGATCTTATAACCGAAGTTGGGAAATCTCATCTTGAGGGGGGCTTCATGCTTAGATGCTTTCAGCACTTATCCCGTCCATACATAGCTACCCAGCTATGCCGTTGGCACGACAACTGGTACACCAGAGGTATGTCCATCCCGGTCCTCTCGTACTAAGGACAGCTCCTCTCAAATTTCCTACGCCCACGACGGATAGGGACCGAACTGTCTCACGACGTTCTGAACCCAGCTCGCGTACCGCTTTAATGGGCGAACAGCCCAACCCTTGGGACCGACTACAGCCCCAGGATGCGATGAGCCGACATCGAGGTGCCAAACCTCCCCGTCGATGTGAACTCTTGGGGGAGATAAGCCTGTTATCCCCGGGGTAGCTTTTATCCGTTGAGCGATGGCCCTTCCATGCGGAACCACCGGATCACTAAGTCCGTCTTTCGACCCTGCTCGACTTGTAGGTCTCGCAGTCAAGCTCCCTTATGCCTTTACACTCTATGAATGATTTCCAACCATTCTGAGGGAACCTTTGAGCGCCTCCGTTACACTTTAGGAGGCGACCGCCCCAGTCAAACTGCCCGCCTGACACTGTCTCCCGCCATGATCAATGGCGCGGGTTAGAAATCCAACACAGCTAGGGTAGTATCCCACCAGCGCCTCCACGTAAGCTGGCGCTCACGCTTCTAAGGCTCCTACCTATCCTGTACAAGCTGTGCCGAATTTCAATATCAGGCTACAGTAAAGCTCCACGGGGTCTTTCCGTCCTGTCGCGGGTAACCTGCATCTTCACAGGTACTATGATTTCACCGAGTCTCTCGTTGAGACAGTGCCCAAATCGTTACGCCTTTCGTGCGGGTCGGAACTTACCCGACAAGGAATTTCGCTACCTTAGGACCGTTATAGTTACGGCCGCCGTTTACTGGGGCTTCGATTCGTAGCTTCGCAGAAGCTAACCACTCCTCTTAACCTTCCAGCACCGGGCAGGCGTCAGCCCCTATACATCACCTTACGGTTTAGCAGAGACCTGTGTTTTTGATAAACAGTCGCTTGGGCCTATTCACTGCGGCTCTTCAGAGCGTGAACCCTAAAGAGCACCCCTTCTCCCGAAGTTACGGGGTCATTTTGCCGAGTTCCTTAACGAGAGTTCTCTCGCTCACCTTAGAATTCTCATCTTGACTACCTGTGTCGGTTTGCGGTACGGGCACCAGTTATCTAGCTAGAGGCTTTTCTCGACAGTGTGAAATCAACGACTCGAGGAAAACATGTTTCCTCTCCCCATCACAGCTCAACCTTGAGAATGGCGGATTTGCCTACCATTCAGTCTCACTGCTTAGACGTGCACTCCAACAGCACGCTTCGCCTATCCTACTGTGTCCCCCCATCGCTTAAAACGATAAATGGTGGTACAGGAATATCAACCTGTTATCCATCGTCTACGCCTGTCGGCCTCGACTTAGGACCCGACTAACCCAGAGCGGACGAGCCTTCCTCTGGAAACCTTAGTCAATCGGTGGATGGGATTCTCACCCATCTTTCGCTACTCACACCGGCATTCTCACTTCTAAGCGCTCCACATGTCCTTGCGATCATGCTTCGACGCACTTAGAACGCTCTCCTACCATTGTCCTACGGACAATCCACAGCTTCGGTAATATGTTTAGCCCCGGTACATTTTCGGCGCAGTGTCACTCGACTAGTGAGCTATTACGCACTCTTTAAATGATGGCTGCTTCTAAGCCAACATCCTAGTTGTCTGGGCAATACCACATCCTTTGCCACTTAACATATATTTTGGGACCTTAGCTGGTGGTCTGGGCTGTTTCCCTTTCGAACATGGACCTTATCACCCACGTTCTGACTCCCAAGTTAAATTGATTGGCATTCGGAGTTTGTCTGAATTCGGTAACCCGAGAGGGGCCCCTCGTCCAAACAGTGCTCTACCTCCAACAATCATCACTTGAGGCTAGCCCTAAAGCTATTTCGGAGAGAACCAGCTATCTCCAGGTTCGATTGGAATTTCTCCGCTACCCTCAGTTCATCCGCTCACTTTTCAACGTAAGTCGGTTCGGTCCTCCATTCAGTGTTACCTGAACTTCAACCTGACCAAGGGTAGATCACCTGGTTTCGGGTCTACGACCAAATACTCAACGCCCTGTTCAGACTCGCTTTCGCTGCGGCTCCGCATTTGCTGCTTAACCTTGCATCAGATCGTAACTCGCCGGTTCATTCTACAAAAGGCACGCCATCACCCATTAACGGGCTCTGACTACTTGTAAGCACACGGTTTCAAGTTCTCTTTCACTCCCCTTCCGGGGTACTTTTCACCTTTCCCTCACGGTACTGGTTCACTATCGGTCACTAGAGAGTATTTAGCCTTGGGAGATGGTCCTCCCGGATTCCGACGGAATTCCACGTGCTCCGTCGTACTCAGGATCCACTCAAGAGAGAATAAACTTTCGACTACAGGACTTTTACCTTCTCTGGTTCAACTTTCCAGGTGATTCGTCTAATTTATTCCTTTGTAACTCCGTATAGAGTGTCCTACAACCCCAATGAGCAAGCTCATTGGTTTGGGCTCTTCCCGTTTCGCTCGCCGCTACTCAGGGAATCGATTTTTCTTTCTCTTCCTGCGGGTACTAAGATGTTTCAGTTCTCCGCGTCTGCCTTCGGACATGCTATGTATTCACATGTCGATAACACAACATAACTTGTGCTGGGTTCCCCCATTCGGAAATCTCTGGATCAACGCTTACTTACAGCTACCCAAAGCATATCGTCGTTAGTAACGTCCTTCATCGGCTTCTAGTGCCAAGGCATCCACCGTGCGCCCTTAATAACTTAATCACGTTATTAATATTGTGAGTAATCGTTTGCCGTCGGCAATTGATTACTAGCGATTCATTTAAATGAATAAAGCTTTTAAAACTCTAATTCACTCGGTTTTGCTTGGTAAAATCTATTTTT
>NZ_KV820931.1:0-868 GCF_001815505.1 Staphylococcus sp. HMSC072B07
ATCAAAAATTCAAACATAAAAAAGGTTCTTAAACTATAAAAAAAGAGAGCAGCTATTGCTCAGCCGCTCTCTTTTTTAATATTATGTTAATGCTTTTAATTTTTAATGATTAGTGCTAAGATAACATTAAATAAAAAGAACGAAAAAAGAACACCAGCACTAATTACTGTTAGCCGCAGTAATTAGCCGCTACCGATAAACCAGCTATCGGCGCACTTTAGGTGTCCTTCTTTCTTATTCTTTTGATACTCTTATGTTACAAGAACAAAAGTAAAATTGCAACATAAAAGTATTAAATGAAACAAGAAAGCAGAGATACCGCTAACTGATGATATTGTCAAAAAAGTGTAAGCCGTTGTATATATCGGCTCACACTTTTTTTGTTCCTCTAAGAAAGAAGGAAAAATTATGGCATATCAACTAATAAATTTACAAGAACACGCAACATTCGATTCAATTCAAGCAATGGATAACACAGTAAGACAATACAATGCGCAAATCAGCAAAACACATTACGAAACACTGAACCTATTAAAACAATACAGTTGCAAAGTGATTGGTATTTCGCACATTAAAATCAGAACAATTGCAAAGAAATTAGATAAGTCTGTTGCGACTGTCAAACGTCATATCAAGTTTTTAAAAGAAAACGGTTTTATTACTGTAATCAATACTTTGCGAAATAAACAAGGAGGTAAAGGCGCAAATACTTATGCCATTAATCCTATTGAGTTATTCAAAAAAATTCAAAATGAGCTATCGCAAATGAGCTATCGCAATGCACAAAAAAAACGCAATCAAAGCCAATCACAGCAAGCATTAGCCTATGTGCAGGTTAAGAAAGAAACTATGTCTTTTATAAAACTAT
>NZ_KV820931.1:968-3724 GCF_001815505.1 Staphylococcus sp. HMSC072B07
TTATAAAACTATTAAATTCTTTTGTAAGTAACAAATGTAGAAAAAAACAAATCCAATTAAAACGCAATGAAAATATCAAATATTTCAGAGCTTGTCCTGAAAGTGTACCGATTGAATTATATCAACGTTATAAACCTTTCTTTAGTGATGCTCAAATTAAGTGCTTATTCAACAATATCTCAGATCAAATCAATCCATATCCTAATATCAACAATGAAGCATATACTGACATAGTTAATAATACATTGGGTTCATTAGTTAAAGCACTAAGAAACTATCACAGAGGACAAGGTAAAAAAATATATAATATTTTTGCATATGCTGTGGGTACTGCAAAAATATTAGCAGCCAAAGTAGATCATATCAACAAATGGTCTGCAATGTGGGAACACTCTACACAAACAAAACAATATGATAATAATTTCAAAACAGCAAGTATGCATATGTGGGCAAAAACAGGGCTCTTAGATGATGAGGGAATTCCTTATTAACCTCCCAATAAAAAAGAGAGAGGAATCGTCATTCTTAATTATAATTATGAAGAAAAAACACATATTAGTTAAAGAGTTTGAATCCATTATTGATTATTTTTTTACAAATCCTGAAGATGAAGCGTGGTTTGAAATTGAACAAATAACTGCAAATGGTACTATTGCGAGCAGACTCGATGAATCAGCTGATAATACCTTCGACTACACTACATAAGATCGAACAAAGATATTAAGATTATCAGCAAAAGCAATACAATTAATTAGTTAACACATATAATTTTATTTTTCTTTATAATCGATATTGTCTTGCATATCTATAATGTAAATTTCTCTGATTTAAAACTCATTAATTAAATCATTGTCTTGAATAATGTCATAAATAGACTTACTTATATCATGTAGGTCGACACTATCTCAAACTTCTTGAAACTAACAGTACAAGTTTTCAATAATCAAGAATTTAGAATTTATAGTATTTTTCTCTCTAGAAATCAACTTTTTAAGGTGCTTTTAGATACGCCATTGACTTCACTAATTTATCTATACAAATGCCAACATTGATTAATAGATTTTGACTGAACAGTGATGCCTAAATCTAAAAATAATTGATTTGAGTTGAATTTATTATTACAGAGGAACAAACGATAAAATATATGATAAATTTGCATAAACAGGGAGTAGTATAAAAAACTAACAGTTAAAACGCATAATATCCACAAATGGTCCAGAATATGAAAAGACTATACAAAAATAGGACAACATAATAACTTCAAAGCAACAATGATATATATACCTCAAAAGAACTTTTAGATGACAAAGAATTTTTTTGTTAACTTTAGCGTTTTATATAAATAGGCAACTAAATTAACTTTTCCAATCTTTTTCTAATTGTCGTTTAAATGCTTCTCGTTGTCTTTCAAAATCTACTTGCTCTTCTGGTGTCAATTGTTCATTACGTAATTGTTGAGGATTGTTTAGCCATTTTGGGGTTAATTCTTTAATTTTAATATTACCAGTTGTTTGAACATTATAATTTATTGCTTCGTTTAATGACTTAATTCCCTTATCAGACCAATTTTGTAAAATTTTAAGTAGAAAAACTTTTGGGTTCTTTCCATGTTTTGAAGCGTATTGTATTGCATAGTAATTAATTGAATCATCAAATTTCATTAATAATGGGATTAATTCTTTCTGATATGCTGATGTTATTTGAATATTAAATTCTAATTTAATTTCTTGAAGGCATTTTAGTATATTACAACGACTGTTTTCTTTTTTTGTAGTAGTTGTAATATCAGTATCGTTAATATCAGTATCATTAGAGTTAATTTCATTAACTTCTTGAAGTAAAATTTTTTTATCTCTTGAAGTTAAAAATTTTAACTTCCTTGTCACTACTAGTTTTATCGATGTTATCATCTTGTTGTAATTGATAAATATCATCATTAGTAACATTAGGTTTCATTAAATAAAGCATGTTAGGTTTATTAAGACCTTGTCTTTTTTGCTCCAATAAATTTGCATTCTCTAATTCTTTCTTGATTTTTACTACTTTAGGTTTACTTACATTAAGAATGTTTTCCAGAGTTTCATTTGTATAAATAAAATAGATTGCATTGTCTGCGTCTACCCATTTATTCAAAATGGATAGTTCTAGTCGATCACGAAGAATAGCATATGCAATTTTTGCATCGTTTGATATATTTTTATAGATAGGATTTGTGAAAAACACTTTTGGTAATTGATAAAAACGTTCTTTATACTGTTCTTCTATATAGAATTTATTAGACATAATGAAAACCTCTTTCCATTTGATTTTATTGGATAGAGGTAATAAAACTTTTACAACATTTCAATTTTATTTAATAATATTGAGACTTGCACGTGTGGATTATATTTTATATAATGAGAGTACAATTTGAATTAAATAAACGTTGGTAACCGTTTTATTACCTTAAGGACAACTACTACCAATAGTTGTCCTTTTCCTATGATTATATATTATCATGCAGTATTCATTGCTGTAAATGTTGCATATCATGTGAAGTGGATAGTAATAATTGAATCGTTCATTATTAATCAAAATAAATTAAGAAGGCCTGATGTGTTAATAATTGAAATAAATAATCGATATATCTGTAGTTTTTTCACTAAAATTAAGGGTATGTTAGTAATATAGCTAGATTTCATGTAAAAACACCCAAAAGACCCGCTTACTTTAAATGTAAGCGGGTCTCAGACTGTCGACAAAGTCCTACGGACTTG
>NZ_KV820932.1:0-11263 GCF_001815505.1 Staphylococcus sp. HMSC072B07
AAATTTACTTACTATCTAGTTTTGAATGTATAATCCGTATATTATATATTTTGGATGCGATGAGCCGCATTGAGATCTCAGGTTTGAGGTCTTTTTTTTATGATTTTTTATAAGAGAAATTGATATAGTTCATAAGATACATATAAAACATTACATACTGTTTTAAATAGGTATATAGAAAGCATTTTTAATCAGCATTAGTTAAAGACTCATTCAATAAACGAGAATTTAGCTTAAGATGTGTAAGTGGAGAAGCTGTGCGGAAAATTAAGAGGCATATGTATATAAAGAAAAAGCAGGAGAAACCATAAGTCATTTTAGAATTATGGCATCTCCTGCTTTTTAGATTAAATCAATAATGAATACAACATTTTGTTTTCATTAATATAGATATTTGATGGATCAAACTCATGTACTTTTTCTTTCAAACGCGTTAAGTCATCATGGTTATTTAATTGAATACCTATGATAACTGTACCTGTGTTTTGAGAAGATTTTTTCAAGTACTCGAATTTAGTAATATCATCATTTGGTCCTAATACTTCATTTACGAACTCTCTTAACGCACCAGGACGTTGAGGGAAGTTGAAAATGAAGTAGTGTTTCATTTCTTCATATAAAAGTGAGCGTTCTTCGATTTCTTTCATACGGTTGATATCGTTGTTACCACCGCTGATAATACAAACTACTGTTTTGCCTTTGATTTGATCACGATATTGTTCTAGAGCTGAGACGCTTAATGCACCTGCAGGTTCTGCGACAATGGCTTGTTTAGAATACATATCTAAGATTGTAGAACATACAGCACCTTCATCGATTTGAAGATAATCATCAACGACTTTTTTCGCAATTTCAAATGTAATTTTGCCGACTTGTGCAACAGATGCACCGTCTACAAACTTATCAATTTCTGGTAATTTCACTCTGTGATGTTCTAAGACAACTGAAGTATACATACTTGCAGCACCTTTAGGTTCAACACCTACAATTTTTGTTTGAGGCGACTTCTCTTTAAAGTAAGTACCTACACCAGAAATTAATCCGCCGCCACCAATTGCGGCAAATAGATAATCTACATCGATATTGCTTTCTTGTGCTTCTTTTAAAATTTCCGCTGCGATTGTACCTTGACCTGCAATTGTATTGACATTGTCAAATGGGTCAATAAAGTTCATCGCATGTTTTTCAGTATATTCTAGGGCTTCTTTTAAACAATCATCAAATGTATCACCAACCAAGATTACTTCAACATTTTCTCCACCAAAGAATTTAACTTGATTAATTTTTTGAAGGGGAGTTGTCACAGGCATAAAGATGACTGCTTTTAATCCTAATCGTTGTGCAGTAAATGCGACACCTTGTGCATGGTTGCCGGCACTCGCACATGTAATACCTTTTGCTTTTTCGCTTTCGCTCAATACTTGAATTGCGTTATAAGCACCTCTTAGTTTAAAGGAACGTACCCATTGCAGATCCTCTCTTTTTAAATATACATTACAGTCATACTTTAAAGATAAATAATGATCTTTCTCTAAAGGCGTTTCTTTGACAATCGGCTGTAATGATAAAAAAGCCTCTTCTATGTCTTTAGCTGATACAGCAGTTTGTACAGTCATTTCGCTCACTCCTTAATTGTGTTGGTATTTCTGTTCGTATTGTTCAATTTGGTCTTCGTATGCCAATGTGACGGCAATATCATCTAGTCCTTGAACAAGTTTGTTCTTCCAAGTTGAATCAATATCAAAATGTAATTCGCGATCAGGTGTTTTGATTACCTGATTCGGAAGGTCAATTTCGAGCTCTTTATATTTCGCAAGGAACTCGCGATCTTCTTTTTCTAGTGCGATAGGTAATAATGCATTTTTCGTGCAGTTCATGTAGAAAATATCACTGAAGCTGCCCGCAATAATAATATTGATGCCATAATCTTTTAATGCCCAAGCTGCGTGTTCACGACTAGAACCGCAACCAAAGTTATCACCTGTGATAAGAATTGAAGCACCTTTATATTGAGGTTGGTTTAATTCGAATTCAGGGTTATCTGAACCATCTTCTAGATAACGCCACTCATCAAAGGCGTAAGGACCAAGTCCTGTTTTAGAAACGCCTTTGAGATGGACTTTTGGGATAATTTGGTCTGTATCAATATTATCGTGAAATAAAATAGCAGTTTTACCTGTATATTGTGTAATCGGTTCGATTTTAAGCATGTTCAAGCGCCTCCCATTTTCTGACGTCTACGAAGCGTCCTTCAATCGCAGCAGCTGCTGCCATAGCAGGGGATACAAGATGTGTTCTTGCACCTTTACCTTGACGACCTTCGAAGTTACGGTTGCTGGTAGAAGCACAGTGGACACCAGCTGGTACTTGGTCAGGGTTCATACCGAGACACATTGAGCAGCCAGGTTCACGCCATTCAAAGCCTGCATCTTTAAAGATTTTATCAAGTCCTAATGCTTCAGCTTGATGTTTAACACTTCTTGAACCAGGTACAACAATTGCTGTGATATTAGGATGTACTTTATGTCCTTTAACAAATTTACTTGCTTCTTGTAAGTCAGAAAGGCGCGCATTTGTACAAGAGCCTAAGAATACATAACCAAGTTCAATATCTTCAGCTTTTTCACCTGGTTTTAAATCCATGTAGTGATAAGCACGTTCGTCATTGACGTTTTGAATTTCTGGGAAAGGTGTATTGAAGCTTACACCCATTTCAGGACTAGTACCCCAAGTTACTTGTGGTTCTAGGTCAGATACATCTAACTCAATCACACGATCAAATTGTGCATCCTTATCACTATAAAGTGATTGCCAATATTCTGCAGTTTCCTCATCAATATCAGCGTAAGGACGACCTTTGACATATTCTAGTGTTGTTTCATCTGGTTCAACTAAACCATATTTTGCGCCGGCTTCAATCGCCATATTACAGATTGTCATTCTCGCATCCATTGATAGATTACGAATTGTAGAACCTGCAAATTCAAGCGCATAACCTGTACCGAAATCTACACCATATTGATTGATGAGGTGTAAGATAATATCTTTCGCATATACACCTTTAGGCAACTCACCATTAATATCAATTAAAAGATTCTTCGGTTTAGTTTGCCATAATGTTTGTGTCGCAAAAACATGTTCAACTTCACTCGTTCCGATACCGAAAGCAATGGCACCGAAAGCACCGTGTGTTGCTGTGTGAGAGTCACCGCAAACAATGGTTTTACCAGGTTGCGTTAATCCCATTTCTGGTCCAACCATATGTACGATACCTTGTTCTTCAGTACCATTATCAAACAGTCGAACCCCAAACTCTGCACAGTTCTTTTGAAGCGTCTTGATTTGTGTTGCTGCAATTTCATCTTTGATGTTGAAAATATCTTCTGTCGGTACGTTATGATCAATTGTCGCAAACGTTAAATCCGGACGTCTCAGTGGTCTGTGTTGAATTCTTAATCCTTCAAAGGCTTGAGGTGATGTCACTTCATGGATTAAATGCAAGTCAATGTATAATAATTGCGGTTCACCTGCATTTCCTGTGAGAACATGTCTATTCCATATTTTATCGAACAAAGTTTGTCCCATTTCAATCACCATCCTTTAAAGTTGTTGTAAAATTTTCTCGAAGATTTCTGAAGTATGTGCTTTTCCACCTAAATCAGGTGTCGTAAAGCCTTCTTTCAGTAAACCATAAACAATCTTTTCTAATTCTTCTGCCGCTTCTGCTTGATTAAATGTTTCTCTGAAACACATTGCTAATGAAAGCACCATACCTGTCGGATTCGCAATATCTTGACCCGCAATGTCAGGTGCTGATCCATGAATTGGTTCATAAAGTTTTGTACCTTTTTGTCCATAGCTGACAGAAGGGGATACACCTAATGAACCTGGAATGACAGAAGCTTCATCGCTTAAAATATCACCGAATAAGTTTTCAGTTACAATCACATCAAATTGTGTTGGACGCGTAATCAAATGCATACTGCATGCATCAACAAGTAGATGTTCTACTTCCACATCAGGATATGAAGCAGATACTTCATCAACTGTTTTACGCCATAATTTACTTGATGCTAATACATTTTCTTTGTCCACTGAAGTTAATTTCTTACGTCTTGATTGTGCAAGTTTGAACGCTGCGTGTGCAATACGTTCAACTTCTGCTTTAGTATATGTTAAGGAATCAATTGCATGATCTTCAGCTAATTCTTTCGGTTCACCGAAGTATAAACCACCTGTTAATTCTCTGACAATCACTAAATCAGTACCTTGTACACGTTCTGCTTTAAGAGGAGAGAATTCAGTCGCGCCTTCAACTACAGCAGTAGGGCGGATATTTGCGAATAACTCTAAGTTCTTTCTTAAAGCAAGTAAGCCAGCTTCAGGTCGTTTTGGGCTGTTTGTCCATTTTGGACCGCCGATTGCACCTAAAAGAATCGCATCAGATTGTTTACAAGCTTCAAGCGTAGATGATGGAAGCGGGTCGCCATAGTTATCTATAGCGGCCCCTCCAAAATCATAAGTTTCTAATTCATAATCAATGTTATATTTTCCACTTAATTTTTCTAATATTTTCAAAGTACCTTCAAGTATTTCTGGACCTATACCATCGCCTGGGAGGGCAGTGATTTTATAACTCATGCGTTCACCTCATTATTAACTGATGCATCAGCAATATGATTAGAATAAGCTTCCACATAAGCTTTACATGAAGCAAGCAATACGTCATGGTCGATACCGATACCGTAGTAAGAGCGTCCATCAATGCTAAGTTCAACGTTAACTTGTGCTTGTGCATCTGAACCTTCAGTTACTGAAGAGATTTGATAGTTCAACAATTCAGATTCAGCATCGAAGATTAAGTCTACTGCATTGTATACTGCAAGAATAGAACCTGTTCCTGTTGCTGCTGATTGATATTGTTTGCCGTCATTATCACGAAGTTGAACGACTGCACTTTGTACACCTTCAGCCACAAATTGTAGTTGAAGATTTTCAACATGATAAGCAGCATTTGTTTCATGGTAATGACCTTGAACAAGGGCATGTACGTCATAATCAGAAACATTTTTCTTTTTATCGGCAATAGATTTGAACTGTTTGAACAATTCAACTTGTTTTTCTGGACTGATTTCGTAGCCAAGTTGTTTTAACTTTTCAGCGAAAGCATGTTTACCAGACAATTTACCAAGAGGCAATTCAGATGTTTGGATACCCACTAATTGTGGCGTCATGATTTCGTATGTTTCACGGTTTTTCAAGAAGCCGTCTTGGTGGATACCTGATTCATGACTGAATGCGTTTTGACCGATAACAGCTTTATTTCGAGGTACTGGAATACCAGCGAAACGAGAAATTAAATCAGAAGTTTCTTTAGTACGTCCAAGCTCAAGTCTTGTTTCAATACCATAGTGATCTTTACGTACGTATAAACCAAGCGCAACTTCTTCAAGTGCAGTATTACCAGCACGTTCACCGATACCGTTAATTGTACCTTCAACACGTTTTGCACCATTTTCGATGGCAGCCATGCTGTTTGCAACAGCTAAGCCTAGGTCATCGTGGCAGTGTGCACTATAGATAATTTCTTGATCAGATTTAACATTTTCAAGCAATACTTTAAAGATATTTCCGAATTCAGTTGGATAGCTATAACCTACTGTATCAGGAATGTTGATAATTGTTGCACCTGCGTCTACAGCTGTTTGCACACTTTTGATTAAGAAATCTAAATCAGTACGTGTTGCATCTTCGGGTGAGAATTGTACAACATCGAATAAAGATTTGCCATAAGCAACATTTTCAGTAATTTGCTCTAGCACTTCTTCTTGAGTCATTTTCAATTTATGCTCTAAATGAATAGGGCTAGTAGCGATAAATACATGTAATTGCGGATATTTTGCTTCTTTAGTTGCTTCGTACACAGCATCGATGTCGCTTTTCTTACATCTTGCTAAGCCTACTACAGCAGTTTTAGTTAAAGCTTGTGAAATAGCTTGAACTGATTTAAAGCTACCTTCACTAGAAGCAGGGAATCCAGCTTCAATTACATCGACACCCCATTTTTCAAGTTGCTTTGCGATAGTCAGTCTTTCATCAAAGGAAAAACTGACTCCGGGCGTTTGTTCACCGTCTCTTAGTGTTGTATCAAAAATTTGAATATGACTCATAAATAATCAACCTCCTGATTTAGTATTATTCTTCAATAGTTTTATTTTCAACGAATGGCATCATTTCACGAAGTTTTTTACCAACTTCTTGGATTTGGTGACCTTGTGCTGCTTTACGTAGTTTGTAGAATTCTTCGAATCCATTTTCATTATCTTTAATGAAGTTGTTAGCGAATGTACCGTTTTGGATATCAGTTAATACAGCTTTCATGTTTTCTTTAACGTCTGGTGTGATAACACGTGGACCTGAAACATAGTCACCGTATTCAGCAGTGTTTGAAATTGAATAACGCATAGTTTCCATACCGCCTTCGTACATTAAGTCAGCGATCAATTTCATTTCATGTAATACTTCGAAGTAAGCAAGTTCTGGTTGGTAACCAGCTTCAACTAATGTTTCGAAACCGTTTTGGATTAATTGAGTAACACCACCGCAAAGTACTGCTTGTTCACCGAATAAGTCTGTTTCAGTTTCTTCTTTGAATGTAGTTTCAATGACACCAGCTTTAGTTGCGCCGATACCTTTTGCATAGCTTAATGCGATGTCAAAAGCGTTACCAGTTGCATCTTGGCCTACACCAAATAATGCAGGAACTGAGCTGCCTTCAGTGAATGTACGTCTTACAAGGTGACCAGGGCCTTTAGGAGCTACTAAGAATACATCTACGTCACTTGGTGGTTTGATTACATCGAAGTGGATGTTGAAACCATGTGCAAATGCTAATGCATTACCAGCTTCTAGGTTAGGAGCGATTTCTTCGTCGTATACTTTACCTTGGATTTCATCTGGTAATAATACCATGATTACGTCTGCTTGTTTTACTGCTTCTCCAACTGGATATACATCGAATCCATCTTTTTTAGCTCTGTCGAAAGAATGTCCTGGGCGGATACCGATTATAACGTCATAGCCGTTGTCTTTAAGGTTTTTAGCATGTGCGTGACCTTGAGAACCGTAGCCTAATACCGCGATTTTTTTACCTTCTAAAGCGTCTTTTTTCACTGATTCGTCATAATAAACTGTTGTCATAATAAATTCCTCCAAAAATTTGTTTTATTTTAAATTCTCAACTTTGTGAAAATTCAAATTATAATAATGCTGCAGTTCCTGTTCTAGAAACTTGTTCAATCTGTTGTGATGATAGTGCATGTAATACATCATCAAGTGCTTGTTGTGTACCTGATGCTTGTAAATAAGTATGACCATCTTCTTCTTTTAATACTGAAACTAGCGCATCACTGTGATTGATCAAGTTGTCTAATTCTGTTTTATCTGCAGGTGTTGCAATTTTAGCAAGTAATAATTCCACACTGTAGACGTTGTTATCTGTGATATTTTCTACAGAAAGTACATTAATTTGTTTTTCTAAATGGAGCATGAGTGATTGTACTTTTGATGCTTCATCTAACTCAGCTACGAATGTCATATCAGAAATACCAGGTTGAATACTTGGTGTAACACAAAGTGTTACGATATTAAACTGACGTCTTAAAAAGGTACTTGTCAGTCGGTTTAATGTACCAGATTTATCTAATACTTGCGTCTTGAATGTATATCTCATAGGACACCCTCCATTTCGTTGTTCGCTTTACCGCTTGGTACCATCGGTAAAACTGGTTCTTTAGGTGAGATTCTTACTTCGATTAAAGCAGGGCCTTTGTGCGCAAATGCTGCTTCTAAATCTGCTTCAAGTGTTTTAGGATCATCTACTAAGAATGCTTTCACACCATATGCTTCTGATAATTGTTGGAAATCTGGTTGGCCATTGAATACTGAATGAGAGAAACGTTGTTTAAAGAATTTATCTTGCCATTGTTTAACCATTCCTAGTGTGCCGTTATTGATAAGGACGATTTTGATATCTAAACCATACTCATTTAAGATTGCCATTTCTTGGTTGGTCATTTGGAAACCGCCATCTCCAACGAAACAAACAACTGTTTTATCAGGTTGTGCTAATTTAGCACCGATAGCAGAAGGGATGCCGAAGCCCATTGTTCCAAGACCACCGCTTGTTACTAATTGATTATCATGTTTGAATGGATAGAATTGTGCTGCCCACATTTGGTGTTGGCCGACATCTGTTGTAACTAGCGCTTCTCCATTTGTAATTTTACCGATATACTCGATGGCTTGTTGAGGTTTGATAAATACATCTGCTTCTTCATCTGTATATGCAAATGGATGAGATTTCTGATTATTCACACAATAGTCAACCCAGTCTTTATGTTGGTCGTAAGTATTAGTTTCTGTAAGCAATGCTTCAAGCATCAATTTACAGTCAGCTACTACGCCCAAATCTGTTTTGATGATTTTGTTGATTTCAGAAGGATCGATGTCTACATGAACAACCTTAGCGTTTTCTGCAAATTTATCTGGGTTACTTGCAAGGCGGTCGTCGAAGCGGCTGCCAAAGTTGATAAGCAAGTCGCAATCAGAAAGTGCCATGTTGCTTGCGTATGATCCGTGCATACCGCCCATACCTAAGAATAGGGGATTGCTGTAAGGAATTGTGCCTAACCCATGTAAAGTTGTGACTACTGGAATTTGATGGCGTTCAGCAAATGTAGTCAGAAGTGGACCAGATTCTGAATGTCTCACGCCTGCACCAGCTAAAATGACTGGTTTCTTCGCTGATTTCAACCATTCTAGTACAGTTTGTACATCTTGAGGGTTCGGTGCATCAGCTAAACGATATCCTGGTAAATCAAGCTCGTCACATACATCAACATCAGATTGTAGAATGCCGACATCTTTAGGGAAGTCGATGACTACTGGGCCTTTACGACCTGTATTTGCAATGTGAAACGCTTGATGTACCACTTCAGGAATTTCGTCTGGATGTTTAACTTGGAAGTTGTGTTTAGTGATAGGTGTTGTCATTGAAAGTAAATCCGCTTCTTGGAATGCATCTTTACCGATACCTGGTGTTGCAACTTGTCCTGTAAATACTACAAGTGGCAATGAATCACTAAATGCGTCTGCGATACCTGTAATAACGTTTGTTGCTCCTGGACCGCTGGTAACTACAACTACGCCAGGTTTGCCAGAAACTCTGGCATAACCTTCCGCAGCGTGTACAGCACCTTGTTCGTGTCGTGCTAAGATATGTTTGATTTTACCATCGTAAAATGTATCATAGAGCGGTAGCACGGCACCTCCTGGATAACCGAAAAGCAACTCTGTGCCTTCTTTCAACAGTGCTTCTACCAACAATTCCGAACCGCTTCTACTCGTTTTCGTGGCTGCTTGTGTACTGTTTGCTTCTTCATTATGTTTAGTCATTTGTGGGTTAGACATAAAGCATCACTCCTCAATTAGATATTCTGGTACTCTCATAACACCGCCCGTATTTGCACTTGTAACAAGTGCTGTATAACGTGCTAAGTAACCTGTTTTCACTTTGGCTTTAAATGGTTTGACTTCTGTTTTACGTTTGTTCATTTCTTCTTCTGAAACATCTACATCTAATGTTCTGTTTGTTAAGTCGATGACGATTTCATCACCGTCACGAATTAATCCGATTGGTCCGCCTGATGCTGCTTCAGGTGAAATGTGTCCGACTGCGATACCTCTTGTTGCTCCTGAGAATCTTCCGTCAGTGATTAATGCAACATCTTTACCTAAGCCGCGACCTACGATAGATGAAGTAGGGGCTAACATCTCAGGCATTCCTGGTCCGCCTTTAGGGCCTTCATAACGAATAACTACAACGTGACCTTCACGTACAGTGTGGTTATCAATTGCTTCAACAGCTTCATCATGAGAGTCGAAACAAATGGCTTTTCCTTTAAAGACTTTGATTTCAGGATCTACACCGCCGACTTTGATAACTGCACCATTTGGAGCTAAGTTACCATATAAGATTGAAAGGCCACCTTCTTTATCGTACGGATTATCAAGTGGATGGATGACATCTGTGTTTTTGATTTCTTTGCCTTGGTTGTTTTCGCGAAGTGTTTTACCTGTAACAGTCACTCTGTCAGGGTGCAATGTACCTTCTTTTTTCATTAATTCATTGATGATAGCAGGAACACCGCCGGCTTCATGAACATCGTGCATAGAATAAGAAGAGCTTGGTGCGATTTTAGATAAATAAGGTGTACGTTTAGCAATTTCATTGATACGGCTTAAGTCATAATCAACACCCGCTTCATTTGCGATTGCAAGTGTGTGAAGTACTGTGTTTGTTGAACCGCCCATCGCCATATCTAATGCGAATGCATCATCTAATGCTTCTTTTGTAACGATATCACGTGGTTTCAAATCATTTTTAATATTGTCTACTAATTGGAAAGCGGCTTGTCGAATCATTTCTCGACGTTGGTCTGAAACGGCTAATGCTGTACCATTATATGGAAGTGCTAGTCCTAATACTTCCATTAAACAGTTCATTGAGTTTGCTGTGAACATACCTGCGCAAGAACCGCAAGTAGGACAAGCATTTTGTTCCATATCTAAGAATTCTTCTTTTGTCATTGAACCGCCTTTAAAGGCACCAACTGCTTCGAACATAGATGAAAGAGTTAAGGCTTTACCTGTTGTAGATAAACCAGCTTTCATCGGTCCGCCTGAACAGAAGATAGCAGGTACGTTTGTTCTAACTGCTGCCATTAACATTCCTGGTGTGATTTTGTCACAGTTTGGAATGTAGAAGACGCCGTCGAACCAATGTGCATTGATAACTGTTTCAGCTGCATCTGCGATGATTTCACGAGATGGTAATGAATAACGCATTCCAATGTGTCCCATTGCGATACCATCGTCAACACCGATTGTGTTGAATTCAAATGGAATTGCGCCTGCTTCTCGGATAGCTTCTTTTGCAATATCTGCTAATTCTCTTAAGTGAACATGTCCTGGAACGATATCGATATAAGAGTTACAAATCGCTACGAATGGTTTGTTCATATCTGTTGGATCTTTGATTTGTCCTGTGGCATGAAGTAAACTTCTGGCCGGAGCCTGTTGGTCTCCTTTTTTGATTGTGTCGCTTCTCAATATAATTCCCCCCGAAGATTCAAATAAAAAAACGTCCCAATAATTATTGGGACGTCACAGACCGTAGACAAACTACCGTTATAACTTGAAA
>NZ_KV820933.1:0-394 GCF_001815505.1 Staphylococcus sp. HMSC072B07
AACAAAGCAACTTCTGAGTTAGAAAAAGCAATCGAAAATAAAGTGACTCAAGATAAAGTCGATGCCTTCAACAAAGCACTTGAAGCGTTGAAAGCACAACTTGCAAGCTCAAGAACAGTGGTTAAAGATAACTTCACACCAAACAGTGTTGCTCCATTCGAAGATGCACAAGCGGTAGCTCAAGGAATCGTGAACAATCCTGAATCTGTAACAGTGGAACAAGTTGTCAAAGCAACAGAAGTCTTGAAATCAACACAATCAAGCTTAGTAACCAAAGCAGATAAATCAGAACTTGAAAAAGTGATTAAAACTGCTGAAGGTTTAGATTTGAACGTGACTGATAAAGAAGACAAAGCTGTAAAAGATGCATTAGATACAGCAGTAACTGTTGAAG
>NZ_KV820934.1:0-56387 GCF_001815505.1 Staphylococcus sp. HMSC072B07
AATCCACTTAGACCGCTTTAGTCTAAGTGAATTTTTTTATATACATTACTTTATATGATTTTCAACGTTATTCTACAGAGAATAAATATGGATAAATCGGTTGATCGCCGACTTGTTCATCGACTTCTGCATCAGGATAAGTTTCTTCTAACCATTCTGTTAATGCTTCAGTTGTTTCTGCATCAGCATCTTCACCTGTAATTACTGTAACAATTTCAGTTTCATCATCCATCATATCAGCTAACAATGCTTTCGCTGCTTCTAATTGTGTTTTCTGACTTGAAACAATTTTACCTTCTTTAAGGCCCATAAATTCGCCTTCTTTGATTTCTACACCATCAATTGTAGTATTACGTACAGCGTTTGTAATAGAACCAGAAGTCACATCTTCTAATGCTTGTGTCATATTTGATTGATTATCTTCTAATGACGCATCTGGTAGATATTGGAACATTGCCGCAATCCCTTGCGGAATAGATTTCGTTGGAATAACTACTGTTTCAGCTTCAACAATCTCAGCTGCTTGATCACTCGCCATTTGAATGTTTTTGTTATTCGGCAAGATAATAGCTTTTTTCGCGCCAGATTGTTCAATCACTTTAACGATGTCTTCTGTTGATGGGTTCATTGTTTGACCGCCATTAATAATAGACGTTGCACCCATTGATTTAAAGATATCTGAAATACCATTACCCATAGAAATCGCAATAATCGCAGTTTCTACTTGTGGTGTTTCATCGTTAGATTTTTGTTTTTCTTTATTGACCACATTGCGGTGTTGTTCACGCATATTTTCAGCTTTGACTTTAATCAATTCACCATACTCTTGGCCATAGTTGAAGACTTCACCTGGATGTTCAGAGTGCACATGTACTTTCACAATTTCATCATCATTGATGACAAGTAAAGAATCTCCGAATTTAGACATGTCTTCACGGAATTGCTGCTCATTGAATGGACGTTTATGTTTATCAAAACGTACCATCATTTCCGTACAGTAACCATAGACGATATCTTCTGTATTAATGACACCATGGAAATCATGTTCGTCATTCACAAATGTTTCAGTATCTAATTTTGGTTTTGTCGCTTCGACTTTTTCACCTTTCATCGCAATTAAGAAACCTTCATAAACACACATTAAACCTTTACCGCCACTGTCGACTACGCCGACTTCTTTAAGGACTGGTAATTGGTTCGGTGTGTTTTCTAAGGCAACTTGACCATATGCGATAATCGCTTCTAAGACTTCTACACAGTCTTCAGTCGATTGTGCTTTCTCAACACCTGCTTTAGCCGCTTCTTTTGCAACCGTTAAAATTGTCCCTTCTACCGGTTTCATCACTGCTTTATAAGCTGTTTCAATACCCGCTTCAAAGCTTTCTGCGAAGGCTTTCGCATCTAGTGTTTCTAAGTCTTCCATATTCTGACAGAAGCCTCTGAAAATTTGTGATAGAATCACGCCTGAGTTCCCGCGGGCACCCATTAATAAGCCTTTAGAAAATGTCTTTCCTAAGGCTCCGATGTGATGTGAAGCATTTTGTTCGACTTCTTCTCTCCCAGAAGTCATCGTAAGATTCATGTTCGTCCCTGTGTCGCCATCTGGCACTGGATAAACATTTAATGCATTGACTAGCTCTGCATTATTTGATAAATTTTGTGCCCCTTGGATCACCATGTCGGCAAATAATTTACCATCTATTTTGCTGATCATCATGTCTTCCTCCTAATGTTTCTTGCCATAATTATTCATACGTACACCCTGTACATAAATGTTGATTGAATTGACTTTCAAATTTAAAGTTTTTTCCAAAGTATATTTAACAGTAGATTGTACATTATTCGCTACTTCAGAAATCTTAATGCCATAACTTACTATAATATACATATCAACGTCAATTGCTTTGTCATTTGAACGCACCACAATTCCGCGTGCATAATTTTCATGACCTAAAATTTCCGCAATGCCGTCTCTGACTTGTTGTTTGGATGCCATTCCGACAATACCATAACATTCTACGGCTTTACCACCTACTACTGAAGCGATTACGTCGTTGGAAACGTCAATATTGCCGTATTCATTGGTAATTTCTAATGTCATTATGAGTTCCTCCTTAAATATAGGTCTAATCAGTTATGATTTATGTTTTGCATTCATTACATACTATTATATAATGAATAACACAATTTTGCCTTTTAAATGCCGGATTTTACTCTTGGCTCATCCTTATAAAATCATTGCGTGGTTATAAGTCCACGTCGCCGCTTTTTAATAAAAACGCATACATAGACATTTACAAATTATAACACAATTTTGTTCCTTGTTTAGAATAACTTAAAATATTCTTGAAAGCTATAATTTTTGGTTGCCAATCTGAAAAATATATGCTAAATTAGGAAAGTATATCATAAGTCAGTGTGTTTATATTTATTAAAGGAGGTACTTTCATGGGTAAACAATGTTTCGTAACAGGTCGTAAAGCTTCGACTGGTAATCGTCGTTCACACGCTTTAAACTCTACTAAACGTAGATGGAATGCTAACCTTCAAAAAGTTAGAATCCTAGTAGACGGAAAACCTAAAAAAGTTTGGGTTTCTGCACGTGCTTTAAAATCTGGTAAAGTAACTAGAGTTTAATAAATATTAAGCACATGACAAAAACGACTCGTATGTGGCGGGTCGTTTTTTTCTTGTCTTAAAACAGCGATTTAGTCTTTTTAATGATATATTGTACGAAAAACAGCGGATGATGGTTTGCTTATGCATCATCCGCTGTTTTTTTATTGATGTGTTGTCATAAAGAAGGTTGCGTGTTTATTTGTATTCAACTCATTTTATAATGAATGTTGTGCATCTCTGCTTCTGATGGCTAGGATACCGCCAGATTCTACCTCGATTGTGCCTCGGTAAGCTGCAATTTCGTTTGAAATGGTTAAGGTTGAGCCTTGGTGGAGTGTTTGGTTTTGAAGCGGATATTTAAAGCCTGTCAGTGAAATCACTGTATTAGATCTTTGCGGCACAAACGATACATAAGGCATATGCTTATCATACGTCATATGATATTCGCCTTTTTCTAAATATGAAATTTCATTATTCGTATCAATAATGCGAATCACAATACCCGCTTCTACATATTCAGGCACTTGCAGCAGTTGTACGGCACCTAAGAAATGATCCAGTCTGCCGCCTGTCGCACCATAAATATCAATTTCGTCAAACCCGCATTCCACTGCTTCTTTGACACCTAACCCTAAATCAGTATCCGCTTTTTCTGCTTTAACTGGGTTAATATCTAGCTTCGTTTTTAATTCAGAACGTTCCTCGTCCGTCACTGAATCAAAATCACCCAATGAAAAGATCGGTTCAATTTCATGTTCTATTAAAATTAAAGCGCCGCGATCAATACCGCCCCACTCTTCTTCAGATTTATCTTCTAATAAATGTTTCGGCAAATGACGATCGCCGCATAATAGATTAATTTTCATAGCGTCACCCTGCCTTATTCTGATGGTTGTGCTGTTGATTTCAATGCTTCTACAACAGATTGATAACTCGCTTGTTTAAAGAAATAAGAACCTGTCACAAGCATTGTCGCACCTGCTTCTACACATTTCTTACCAGTAATCGCGTTAATACCGCCATCCACTTCAATATCGAAGTCTAAATTAAATTTCTCTTTAAATGCTTGTAACGCAGTCACTTTCTCTACACTGTTTGAGATAAACGCTTGGCCGCCAAAGCCTGGATTCACTGTCATAATTAATACGTAGTCTACATCATGTAAAATCGGTTCAATTGCGGCAACAGAAGTACCTGGATTAATCACGACACCTGCTTTAGCACCATGTGTATGAATCAGTTGAATGGCACGATGAATGTGCGGTGTTGCTTCGAAATGAACTGAAATCATATCTGCACCTTTAGAAGCGAATTCTGCGATATATGCTTCTGGGTTTTCAATCATCAAATGCACATCAATCGGTAAATCAGTACCCGCATTTACTGCTTCTAAAATAGGAAGACCAATTGAAATATTCGGCACAAATTGACCATCCATCACATCAAAATGTACACCGTCTACACCTGCTGCTTCTAGGTCTTTCAATTCCTGTTGTAAGTTTAAAAAGTCCGCTGATAAAAGGGATGGAAATACTTTAACCATTAATATCTTTCCTTTCGTGCTGCAATCTCTTCAAATAATTGTACATAATGCGCATAACGGAATTCCGCAATATTGCCAGCTTCTACTTGCGCTTTCACATTACATTTCGGTTCTTTCATATGATTACAATTTCTGAACTTGCAGTCTTGTCCGTATTCTTGAATCTCTAAAAAATAATCTTTTACTTCATCTTTTTGAATATGATCAAAATCAAGTGCACTAAATCCAGGTGTATCTGCCACAAAGCCACGCTTACGTTCAAACAACTCCACATGACGAGTTGTATGCTTACCTCGATTTAATGATTTTGAGATTTGATTCGTTTCTAATTGTAAATCAGGACGATAGGCATTTAATAAAGTCGATTTACCTACACCAGATTGACCGCTCAATACTGCTAAACCATCGCCCCACGCATCGAAAATCGCTTCGACATCGTCATCTTTTCCGACAAATTGCGTTTGATAGCCGATTGCTTGATATACAGCTAAATCTTTCTCTATCTGTGCGATTTGAGTCTCTGATGCCATATCTTTTTTCGTTACCACAATACGTGGTCTCAATTCATAGGAATGCGCAATGACTAAAAAGCGATCGACTAATTGTGTTGAAAAATTAGGCTCGACTGCACTCATCACAATAATTAAATGGTCAATATTACTGACAGGCGGTCTTTTCAATTCATTTTGACGTTCATGTACATGATGAATATAGCCTTCTGTCACATTTTCAATTTCAAAATCTACAATATCTCCGACAATCGGAGAAAATTTCTTCTTTCGGAATAGGCCGCGCGGTTTCGTATCAAAAAGCTCACCATCTGAGTCCACTCGATACACACCGCTGATCGACTTGATTATACGTCCTGTTCTCACCGAGACACCTCTCTTATTTCGTTCATTTTCTCTAATACATTATACCAAACGTTCCCTTAATAAACGAACGGATTGAAACAAAGAAAATCCCATCTCAATTCAACTGAATGAATGAGATAGGATTTTGAAATGTTTTAGTCATATGCGACGTCTTTATCTGCGACTATTTTATCATCTACACGTACGGTATAACCAGCAGTTTTGCCTTTTTCAATTTTTAATGGGATTGAAATCGAACGATTGCTGTTGATATGAAACGTTTGAACTGCTGAAGAACCGTCATGGTCTTTATCTCTGACAAAGACTTCTACTTTCTGACGTTCTTTATCTTCACCAGAATATGGCACTTGAACCGTTTGTGTCACATCTTTGACTGATGGATTGTCGTCAGCTTTATCTTCATCTTTACCATCATCTTTTCCTAATGATACGACAAACGTTACTGTAGAATCCTCATCAATAGATTTACTCTTAGGTGATTGCGAAATAATCTTGCCTTTTTCGACTTTATCACTGTGTACTTCTTTTTCTTTTACTGGTTTCAAGCCTTTATCTTGCAGTTCTTTTTCTGCTTTGTCATAGCTTTCACCTGTATAATCTTTGACATACACTTGTTTCACACCTAAAGATTCAGTCAGTACGATATGTGTATCATTAATCGGTACTTCGGTATCAGCCGCTATATTTTGGTTTTCAATCAAACCACGTTCTAATTTAGTCTTAGAGTATGCTTGTTCTACTGAGATATGTTTGAAACCAAGTTCATCTAATAGCTTCAATGCTTCCGTTTTACTTGTACCGTATAAGTTAGGCATTTGTGCTTTTTGCGGACCTTTAGACAACACGATATTTACGGTGCCATGTTCTTCTACACGCTCACCTGGTGCAGGATCTGTTGTGATAATTTGATTTTCTTGATACTTATCACTATAAGCCCGTTTTGTTTTGCCTACTTTAATATGATGTTCTTTTAAAATCTGTTCAGCTTGTGCTTCTGTTTTACCGCGCAAGTCTGGAGTTTCGATATATTTATTTCCTAATAAGCCGTACGCAATAAAGCTGATAAGACTGATTAACAATAACGCGAAAATTAACGCAAAGAAGAACTTTTTCTTTTTAGACCGACGTTTTTTAGGTACTTCATAAACAGGACCTTCTGTACTTTGGAAACGTTGTTGATTCACAATTGGAATTTCCATTGTTTGATGAATCGGTTCATTATCTTTAGTTTCTTTTGCGATTGCTGCTTTATCAATCGCGATGGTTTTAGTATCTGCTTCATCTGAAACATAAGGTGTTTCATCTTCACGACATTTTTCTAACGCACTGCTTAAATCACGTTGCATACTTTCAATATCTTGATAGCGTTTGTCTCTATCTTTTTCAGTCGCTTTTAAAATCACGTTGCTGAGCGCTTGCGGGATATTTGGACGGATATCTGTCGGGTTCGGCATTTGGTCTTGAATATGTTTGATGGCGATACTGACAGCTGTTTCTCCAGTGAATGGCGGTTCACCGACTAACATTTCATATAAGACAATTCCGATCGAATAAATATCCGTACGTTTGTCTGTTGCTTCACCTTTCGCTTGTTCAGGTGAAAGATATTGCACAGTACCGAGCACATGGCTGGTTTGGGTCATGGCTGTTTCACTTAACGCTTTAGCAATACCGAAGTCTAAGATTTTTAATGTCTTATGTCGGTCTACTAAAATATTTTGAGGTTTAATGTCTCTATGTACGATACCCATTTCATGTGCATGTTGAATGCCTTCAAGTATTTGTTGTGCGAAGTTAACCGCTGTTTCAATACTTAAAGGACCATGTGTTTTTATATATTCGGAGAGTGTCGGACCTTCGATATATTCCATCACTAAGTAGAAATATTCGTGGTCTTCTCCGACATCTTTGACACTGACAACATTATCATGTGAGAGACGAGATGTATTATGCACTTCACGTTCAAATCGTCTCACCATGTCTTCTTTTTCATGTGGCGCAATATGAATCATTTTGACCGCAACTTTAGTCTCTAAGATCAAATCTTCAGCGAGGTAGACATTACTCATGCCGCCTCCACCTAAGAATTCTATAATTTTATAACGTTCGCTGATAGTTGAACCAATCATCATACGCGGTCACCTTCTATTTCTGCCAATACGAAGCTGACGTTATCGGTTGAATCATAGGCTTGTGCTAAATCTAATAAGGCTTGACCTTGTGTTTCTAGCGGTAAATCTTGATTCAATTGTTCTTGAATTAAATGCGGACGGACAAAGTCTGTTAAGCCGTCTGAATTTAATAATAAGTAATCATTGAAGTTCAAACGTTTCACATAGATATCTGCGACTACGAATTTATCTGTACCCATCACTTTAGTAATGATATTACGTTGTGGATGCGTAAAGGCTTCTTCTTCGGTAATTTGTCCTGTCATCACGAGATGATTGACAAAGGAATGGTCGCTTGTGATTTGTTCGATTTCACGGCTGTTGATGAGAAAGGCACGGGAATCGCCGATGTTGGCGATGATGACGCGCTTATCGTAAATCAGGGCGACAACTGCAGTAGTGCCCATGCCTCTGAAATCTTCGTTAGCTGCGGCGTAGTTATAGAGCTCTCGGTTAATGAGCTGCAGGGTGCTGCGCAGCCATTCTTCCGCTTGAGATTCTTCGACAAGGTTTTCTTGTTCGAAGAGTTCTTGGAAGCGGTTGACTACGAATTGACTCGCAACTTCGCCTGCTTTATGTCCGCCCATACCGTCGCATAAAACCAACAGCTGTTGATCAGTCATGTTGTAGAAGATGCCGCCAGCATCTTCGTTCTTTTCCCTATGGTGTCCTGTGTCTGTAAAAAATTGTGCATTTAACATAGGTTCCTACCTCGTTTCTACTTGACGTTCCTTCGCTCTTAATTGTCCGCATGCGGCATCGATATCTGAGCCTTGGTTACGTCTAATTGTCGCATTAATACCTAAACGTTTGAGTTCTTTTTCAAACTTAAAGATATCTTCTTTAGATGTCTTCACGTAATTTCTTTCAGGCACATGGTTCACTGGAATCAAGTTGACATGACAGTTCAAACCTTGAATTAAATGTGCCAGTTCTCTCGCATGTGTAAGCTGATCGTTTACACCGCCGAATAAACCATACTCAAACGTAATACGACGATTCGTTTTTTCTTGATAGTACTGAATAGCTTCCATTAATTTATCAATTGAATATGCACGGTTGATCGGCATTAATTTAGAACGAATTTCATCGTTCGCCGCATGTAAGCTGACCGCAAAATTGATTTGGATTTCTTCATCTGCGAAATCATAAATTTTAGGGATAATGCCTGATGTTGAAACCGTGATATGACGCGCTCCAATATTTAAACCATTGTCGTGGTTTACAATTTTTAAGAAGTCCATCATTTCATCATAGTTCTCAAATGGTTCACCAATACCCATAATTACGATTGAAGAGACACGCTCATCTGTCGCATCTAAGGCTTTTTGAACAGTAAGCACTTGGGCTACGATTTCTCCTGCTTCTAGGTTACGTTTCAATCCGCCGAGCGTAGACGCACAGAATGTACATCCGATACGGCAACCTACTTGTGTTGTTACACAGACAGAATTACCATATTCATGGCGCATCAACACAGTTTCAATTGTATAACCGTCTTGTAATTCAAATAAGAACTTGATTGTCCCATCACGACTTTCTTGTTTAACGGCAGTTTCTAAAGTCGTGATTGTAAAGTTGTCTTTTAATAATGCGCGCAAGTCTTTAGATAAGTTTGTCATTTCGTCGATTGTATCGACACGTTTCTCGTAGAGCCATTCAAAGATTTGTTTTGCTCTGAATTTCTGTTGGCCATGTTCGACTAACCACGCTTGCATCTCTTCATAGCGTAGTGAATAAATTGATTGCTTTTCAAAATCAGGAAGAAAACGATTCTTTTTCTTCTTTTGAGGTGTAATCATGAATTAACTTTCCTTTCTTCTAATCTTTGTAATAAAGAAACCATCTGAGTCAAAGTCTTGCGGTAAGATTTGTAAGGTCTTTACTTCCTCTCCTGTTCTAGGATGTGGGAATGGTTCAAATTCAAAGTCTTTGTTTTGTTTTAAAAATGTATAAATCACATTTTCATTTTCCATCTGTTCTATTGTACATGTTGAATAGACAATCACGCCACCCGGTTTTACAGAATCTTTAATATTATTCATAATTTCTAACTGTAAGTCGACTAATCCATCGACCGTTTCCGGATTTTGTGTATATTTAATTTCTGGTTTATGGCGTAACACACCTAAACCGCTACATGGAGCATCCACTAAAATTTTATCATACTTTGCGTCATATGGCTTTGTCGCATCGTGTTGAAACGCTGTGACATTCTTCAAACGCAACTTACGAATGTTATGCTCAATTAAATCAATTTTATGCTCATGGATATCCGTCGCATCGACATGACCGCTGCCTTTTAATAATTCAGCAGTCTGACACGCTTTACCACCTGGTGCACTACAAGCATCTAAAATATTTTCACCTTCAACAGGTGCTAAGATTTCAGCTACAAACATAGAACTTTTATCTTGGATAGATACATAACCATCTTTAAATGCACGGCTTTCTACTACTGGACGTCCTGACACATGTAAACAATAGTGAATATCTTTATCTTGTGATACTTCATAATCTTCTTTTTCTAAGCGTACTATCGCATCTTCAATCGTTGTTCTATGTGTATTGACACGTACTGTTTGACCTGGTCGTTCAAGCAACGACTGAGCGATTGCTTCAGTTGTTTCTAAACCAAAATGTGTCACCCAATGTTTAACAATCCACTTAGGCAAGCTGTACATAATCGCAATACGTTGTTGGTCATTTTCGATATCTGCAGGGTTTGGTAAATCACTGCGCATCATATTACGTAAAATACCATTCACAACTTTACTGTTATGCAGCCCACCACGTTGTTTAGTGATTTCAACTGCTTCATTGATAATTGCGTGATCTGGGATTTTATCTAAATATTGATATTGGTAGATACTCATCCATAGTAAACGGCGCATCCACCCTTTAATCTTCGTTTTTACGAAAGGCTTCAAATAATAATCAAGTGTATATTGATGTTTCAACGTACCATAGACTAATTCTGTTAATAAACCTTTATCCGCACGGCTCAATTCATTTTCTTTTAAAACTTCATTAATCTTTAAGTTACTGTACGCTTTGTCTTGGATAATTGCTTGTAATGTGTCAAATGCGAGTGTTCTCACTGTCTGCATTAATTTAATTCCTTCCCAACTAAGTCATCTTGGTAGCCGCTTAAGAAGTTCGCAGTCGGCATACGTTTTTTACCTGATAATTGAATATCTGTTAACGCAATCGCATCAGATGAACCTGTTCCGACAATGATTGCTTTCTTTGTCGTTTCAATAATTTCACCTGGTTTGCCTTCTTTTCCTTCTACTATATGTGCTTGATATAACTTCACATTTTTATCATCTAGTTTTGTATATGCCACTGGCCATGGTGATAAACCACGGATATGGTTGTAAATATCTTGTGCAGATTTTGACCAATCGATACGTTCATCTTCACGACTGATATTTGAAGCGAATGTTGCCTCTTCCTCATTTTGTTCAATACGTTCATTTGTACCATTAATAATGTCTGGTAAAGTTTTCGCAAGTAAATCTGCACCTAAGAAGCTTAATTTATCGTGCATAGAACCTACATCATCATTTGCTTCGATGTCAATGGCTTGTTGTGAAATGATGTCGCCTGCATCTAGTTTTGGTGCCATATACATAATCGTAACGCCTGTTTCTTTTTCGCCATCGATAATCGCTTGATGAATCGGGGCACCGCCACGGTATTTTGGTAATAATGAAGCGTGCACATTAATTGCGCCTAAACGTGGCGCATCTAACAATGCTTTCGGTAAAATTTGACCGAATGCTGCTGTCACGATTAAGTCTGGTTTTAAATCAATTAATGTTTGTAAATCTTCTGATTGTGAAATTTTTTCAGGTTGATAGACTTCAATCCCATTTTGTAATGCCACTTCTTTTACTGGCGGCGGTGTCATAACACGCTTACGCCCTACTGGACGATCTGGTTGTGTTACAACCGCAATCACATCTTCTTTCGCGATTAACATTTCTAATACTTTTGTGGAGAAATCTGGTGTTCCCATAAATATAATTCTACTCATCTTCTAAATACGCCTCCAATTCTTCTTCAGTCAATTGTTTTTCCATCTTATCTGTAAAAGGCACGCCATTTAATTGATCTATAATATGAAGAATCATGCGTGCAATATCATCATATGCGGTTAATTCTACTGTATTGCCTTCAACATCATTACTTTGAACGACAATCATTTGACTGCGTGTAACTGTCCCAAAGATATCTGGAAACGATACATCGCCTTCTAGTTCAGTCACTTTCGTTTCTGATTCACTGACAATACGTGGATTGATTAATTGAAGTAATCCGTCCGCTTCCATATCGATAATCGCTGCTTGTTGTGAAACCCCAATTTGTGGTGCACACAAAGCAGATGCTTCTGTTTCATATAAAGTATCCTCTATATCTAATAATAACTGTTTCAACTGACTATCAAACGTTTTAACATCCTCTGCTTGTTGACGCAATATTGCGCTTGATGCAGACACTAAAGGTTTCACTGCCACATTCATCGACTCCTTAAAAAATTCATCTAATCATTATATCGTAAAACACTCAGAAAAGCGATACATCCACAAAAACAAACAACAAATTCCTAATAAAATTAAGATTTAAAACAAAACAAAATGGGTAAAGTATTAATATTGTATAAATTTAGGGTTTATACGCGTATTGATTAAAGGTGGTGAATATTCTTGGATGATATCACACGTGATCAGGCATTCATCGTTGCGGTGTTGTATAAATATTATACAGAAAAACGTAACGCTGATATGACACCTGAACAAGCGAATGATTTCAAGGATTCTTATTCATTACAAGAAAACTATTTCTGTGATAAGGATCGAGACCCATTCTTAGACGATTTGAAAGTCTTATTTGATAAAGGATATGTAGACGGTAAATGGGACGGGACAAAAATTAATGATGTTCGCTTATCAGACAAAGGCTTTGATGAAGTGAACACGAACTTATTAAGTAAATAGAACAAACAGTAAAGCACATCTCAAGCGAGTGAGATGTGCTTTGTTTAACTTTATCTTTCAATAACCTCTATTAATTTGTTAGTAAGATTTTCAAAATCAAAGTTGATAGATTTCTGTTTTGAATTTTCACCTTGTGTTCTTGCTTCATTTTCATTTTGAGCAAGATCAACTAAAGCTTTAGCAACTTCTTCTGGTGTTTGATTTTTTGCACAGTAACCACAATTTTCTGTTTCAATTACACTGTAGCCAGTCGAATAAGTTTGAATAACAGGTCTACCCGCTGCTAAATATTCAAACAATTTATTTTGACTCTGTCCATATTTATCTAAGTTTGTACTGCGATTATGAAGTATATTGCCATAAGAGTTTTTCAAAATAAACGGAACATATTTTTTATGTACTTTTCCTTTAAATACTATATTAGATAATTTCAATTCACTTACTTTTTCTTCTAAATTAGTTTTCTCGTCTCCATCGCCATAAACAAGAATTCTTATGTTTGAATCTGGATATTTTTCGTCTAATATTTTTGCAACATCAACTAAAAACGATAAGTAGTTTACTTTTCTTATTGATCCAGTGTATACATAATTTTTATAATTAGTGTCCATTAGTTCTGAGTCATTTACTTTATATAAATCAGCATTCTGATTAAAGTTTTTTAAAACTACACCATTACTAATATGGTAAATTTTTTCTTCTGATATTGAAGAGAACCAACCTTGATTTTTAATATAATCCTTACCACCTTGCCACGTCATTACAATTGCATCAGCTTTTTCATAAATTTTCTTTTCTGCTTGATACATTATTTGTGTAATTGGGTTGCTTTTACTTAAAATTTCATATGCAACAATACTTTCTGGCCATAAGTCTCTGACTTCAACTATACATTTCACTTGTAATTCTTTTGCTATTTTTAAACCTGCTATTAAAGTGAGTGGATGTACACTTGATGCTATAATAATATCCGGTTTGCCATATCTTTTTCGATATTCTTCTGATACTTTAAGTAATCTTTTACTAAAAGAAAGCATATTTAAAATTCTATGATGGTTATTTGAATTATAAGTATGGGATTTCACAAAAACAAATGGAATTTCGTTAACAACTCTTTCTGCATACAGTTTTCTGTTGGTATCTATAACATCATTAGAATTATGTCTCGTATTTGCACAAAATATTGTAACTTTATACCCTTTTTTCTTTAAAAATTCTGCAAACCAATAATGTCTTCCGCCTTCATTAAAATAATTGTCTGTAGCATAATGGTTAAATATCCATATATTTTTCAAGTTAACAACCTCCATATTTTTTCGATAAATCATTCTATTATCATTTTGCTTTCTTTGTTTAAGTTTGTCGCAACACTATATCCAACACCCATTATAAATACTTGTAGCAATCCTACTGATAACTGATTTTGGAATAAGGTAATCTCAAATGATTGGTGTACAATTACTCCTAAAAAATAACTAGCAGATAATTTAACAATGAAATTATCTCTTTGTTTTACCATTGCATTCCATATAATCAATAAAATAGCTGAAATTAGTATTAAGCCTAAATAACCAATTTGCATCAAAATATTTAAATATAAATTATGTGGCGACTGATCATGTGAATATAATTCTTCTGCCATAGTTCCAGGGCTATAACCAAACCAAGGCTTTTCATTAATTAATTCAATTAATGGAATCCACAAGTCATTTCTACCAGACATTATACTTTTACCAGTATGATCCAACATCCACTGTTCTATAGGTGTAAAGAATCTAAAAGTAGGTAACATTGGATAGATATAAACAAATGAAATACTAAGTATAATTATGAGAGCAAAAAATAAGACTGCTATAATTTGATACTTAGTTAAAAATTTCCAAAATAAGAACACGAATATCGTTGCAGCAATACTCAAAAGTATAGATCGTGTATCACTAGCGAAAACAAGAATTAAACTAATAAAAAGAATTCCAATATATATAATTTTAAATTTAGAGTATCTTATACCTAATATCAGGAAGAAAGAAGTATAAAACATATAAGGACCAATCAGGTTTGAATTATTATATATACTTGCAAAGAAACCAGGTAAACCCATTGCTACCCATACTATAAAATGAAATAGGACGAATATTGCGACTAACACATTTATATATTTAAGATTTTCAAAACTTATTTTGATAAAAGATAAATACATAATGATTAATAAACACGCAATCATTTGAATTGTATTAATTAAATCCTTCATTTCAAATGTATTATTTGAAATAGAAGTAACACATACCATTGTCAATAATAGAATTAAAATCAATACTGCCAACTGCGATTTATCAAAAGGAACTAATTTACTGATATAAATAAGTATTCCTAAAGCGGCAATAAAAAAAGTTAGAAACAGCGATGCAGTTCCAATAAGGACAGTTGCAGATTCTGTCGCATTAAGTGATCCTATAATTATTAACAAATACAATATGAATATAACAATTGTAGATACTTTAATCGTAAACTTATGTTCATGCAGATTATTTTTCATACTTTACCTCCTTAACCATTAATGATTAAGCTGCTTTTTCAAATCGCTTTGAGGAATTTTATTCAAATGAATTTTTTCTCCATACTTTAATTCATTTTCTAATGGGTACAGCACTAATTGGCCGCCATTAGGATGAAATGTCATTTCACCAAAATACAATTTATCCTTACTCACAAAAAAATCAACTCTACAAAACGGAAATCTCGACGCTAAATTTTCAGATACTTTAATCATTTCAGGTATAAATTTACTGAATTTGAAATCATCATCATTAAACTCTTGTCTTTTGATATCTATATTCATTTTATTCAGGTCTGTGTCGTATAGATTAATTTTACTTTCTAGAGATTGGTTGCCTTGCTCATCATTAATATTTTTTATGATAGCAAAAAATTCTACTTTACCTTCAAATACGAAGAATTTATAATCAATAAATTCCGTCATATCTAAATACTCTTCCACTAAAATTTTAGGTCTAATATTCTTATAATTCCATTCTCTTGAATATTTAAAATAGTTATCTTTCATAGCTGCATCAAATTTTTCTTTAGTTTTCTTTAAGTTTGTTTTGTTTTTTTCAACTGCTTGGTTTACCCCAGATGTATGGTTGGTTTTTAAAAATACTTTATCTGGCAATTTTTCAAAGTTAATATCATTAAAATTATCATATGCACCTAATAAAGGAGGTAATAAGTTACTATACTCATTATCAATTAAATGCTGTCTCATTAGATACTTATCAGTATACTCAGTTTGCAAGTCATTTCTATAATTCAACTTCAGCCAATTTATTTTTTCAACAAACATCTTAGGGTTTTTCAAGTTTAGTTTAATACCTGTATTATGTTTTATATTGAGCTTTGTAAATTGCTCGTCACTCAAAAATCTCATCAATTTAGCTTTTATTTTACTCATTTTCTTATATATATTTTTAGTACTTTCTCTTAATAACAATTTTCTAATAGCTATCTTAATACGACTAATCATCTTATTCCTCCATGTAATCTGTTTTTATACTTTTAGTTTTGAGAAGATATACAATTGTACAGATAGCTTTATTGAGTATGTAACTAATTGAGCAACTGCAATCATAACTAAACTATGGCTAAAAATACTTAATATCATTGATAATACTACAAAAAAGATTAGCGTTAATATGTCAATCAACGCTTTGCGTTTTAATGAATAATATTTAACTAAGAAACTACGTATAATGTAATCAGCACAAATCAATCCAAACGTTATTGTTACAAATAAATATATAGGTTTGACTGCTTCTAAATAATTTTCATATAACAGATATATCAAAATATAGCCAACAAAATAGGAAATAACAAATACAATAACACTTACAATCGGCATCAACATTAATACGCGTTTTTTAATTCTTTTTGTGATTTTTTCAGTATCAGCAATGTAACTCAAAATAACTGATGAAATCATTGTAAACGGGAATAACATTAATTTAGTTGGCAAAGTTGCTATATAAAAAATCGAAACACTACTTGCACCAAGTAAAAAACTTGTTATAAATCTATCAGAATAGTTCATTAAAGATCCTGCACAGCCTGATATTAATAAAAAAGTTAGTGCTGATGCTTCAAAATAATAATTTTTTGTTTTGAACAATGCAATTACATTAACTTTAACTAATAGGTAAGTAACTACATTAATCAACAACTCTATCACTACAAAACATAAAAGAACGCCTCTCACACTTTCTATAGGTAAAAAGTATAGCAATATATACATAGAACTAAGTACTAAGTTAACATAAAGAATTTTCATAAATTCTTTTTTTACCCTGTAGAAAACTAGTAAAAACATTCTACTCGACGTAAATAAAACTAATAAATAAATTAGTAAATATTCTATTTCATCAATATGAAATACCCAAATTGATACAGAAAATATCACAGATACTAACGTAATATATAGCAACAACTTTTTATAATACGTGTAAAGTGCAGATTTGTTATCTAGTTCTTGATCAAACGTGTTAAATTTTTTTTGATACAGATTGGTAAAACTTGCATTTAAGGTTATTACCAATACATTAAAGTAACCATATATTATTAAAAATCTACCGAACTCCCCTTGACCAAGTGCTTGTTCGAAATTGGGAAATAAAAACAATTGTTGTACCGCTATAAATAAACCTTGAGATAATATGTTTATTAACATATCTTTGATAAATTTCATTGTTCAACCCTTGCCTTTGCTATTTCGTAAATTTCTTTGTGTTTTAAGGCATTGTTTTGCCAAGAAAATCGTTTCTTATCTATTTGACTAATATTTTTTTGTATTACATTATAATTTTCAATAATTTTTCTTACTTGCTTTATTAATTCATTATTATTTGTTGGGTTTACAGAATAACCAACATACCCTTCTTCAAAGTATTTATCAAAACCTTCATTTTTGGTATATATAACAGGTAAATTTTGTGTCAGCGCTTCTAAGTACACTAAGCCAAACGTTTCTGTAAAAGAAACCATTATAAAAACGTGCATATTTTTCATAATTTCTACAATGTTTTGTTTGCCTTTTTTGCCAAGAAAATACATATTAGGATATTTTTTTAAATTCTGGTAATATTTCAAATCAACTACATCACCAACTATATAAATATTTACATTTCTTCCTAAGTTTTTAGCAGTAAGATTTTCAGCTAAAAATTCCAAATTTTTATTTTTCATAATCCTACAAACACAAATAACATTTATATCTTCATTAATATGTTTTGTTTGGTCACTGGAATGCTTCAACCAATAATCATTAATACCATTAGGTATGACATGTGATTTTTCGTAAATTTCTTTTTTTATTTTTCTAGTACCAAACAACATTTCTATAGTATTGTTTTTATAAGACTCCGATAAAAATATTATTTGACTGGCTTTTTTTAAAATTTTTCTTCCTAAAGGTAATAGGTGCTTGTAAAATTTCATATAAAAATTTATATCAGTATTTCTCACTGTAACAATATATGGCTTACCTGATTTTAACGCTTGATAACCATCTGAAAATAAAGTGTGTGCGTGAACAATATCGTAATCATTCAAGTCTAAGTTTAATGACTGAACCCAAGCTAGTATCTTCTTTTGCTTTTTAAAATAAAAGAAACGATCAATTGATTTTAAAAATTGTTTTTCAAACACATTTGTGTTTGTTTCAATCAACTTATCACTAACGTTTGCTTCATCTTTAATTTTCCTTGGCATAATAACATCATTTCTAACACCTTGTTTTTCTAATTGATTAAACATTTCGCTATATAAAGGTGAATGTAAGTAATTGCTATTAAAATGCAAAATTTCCATAACATCTAACCTTTCTTTTTAAATAGACCAGTAAGTAACGTTATCATTTTCATATTTCTTAAATCTATTTTTCAAATCAACAATTATAGAAGAGTCCTTTTTCAATAATTCTAAGAAACTTGTATCTTCTATATTTTTGAAAACATCATGATTCACGGCATATAGTAAGACATCAACGCTTTCTTTAAAGTCTTCCATATCTACAATATCCGCTTCAATTTCGTCGCTAAAACTATTAATATAAGGATCGAAAATTTTTGGTTTTATACCAAATTCATTTAAAGACTTAATCATTTCTAACACTTTAGAGTTCCTGAAGTCAGGTGTATTTTCTTTGAAGGTCAAACCGGCAATTAAGACTGTTGCATCTGATGATTTACCTTTTTTCATCAACTCCTTTATTATATTGTTAACAACAAATGCAGGCATCGCATTATTAATCTTTCTTCCTGCTGTAATTATTTGAGAGTGATATCCAAGGTTCTCTGCTCTATAAATGAAGTAATAAGGATCTACACCTATACAATGACCACCTACTAAACCTGGATAGAAACCTAATGCATTCCACTTTGTATTCATGGCATCTATCACTTCATGAGTATTAATTCCCATTAAATTAAAGACTTGTGATAGTTCATTCATAAATGCAATATTTATATCTCTCTGACTATTTTCAACTACTTTTGCACTTTCTGCTACTTTGATATTTGAAGCTTTGTGAATACCTGCTTTGATAACTTTTCCATATATTTCGGCAATCACATCTAGTGATTCTTTATCAATACCTGAAACAATTTTTATTATATTTTCAACTGTATTTTTCTTATCACCAGGATTTATTCTTTCTGGGGAGTAACCAACTTTGAAATCATTAATTACTTCCAATCCGGATATTTCTTCTAATAATGGTGCGCATACTTCTTCAGTAACACCAGGATAGACTGTGGATTCATAAACTACATAATCATTATTTTTTAAGTATTTCCCTACTAATTTAGTAGCGCTTTCAATTGGTGCTAAATTTGGTGTATTATCTTGTTTAATAGGTGTAGGTACAGTGATTATAAAAAATTCTGCATCTTTTAAATCATTCTCATTAGAAGTGAATTTTAATGATGTATTCTTTAACACTTCTTCTCCAACCTCTCCAGTTGGATCAATGTTATTGTTATATTTATTTATTTTATTTTCATCAATATCAAAACCAATTACTTCAAAATGTTTAGCAAAAGCTATAGCTAACGGCATTCCAACATATCCCATACCAATTACTGCGATTTTTTTCTCTTTCATCTTTATCCCTCATTTTTTATATTTATATTCTAAATTTTAACCACTGAAAAAATCATTTTAAAAGTGACTTAATACTATCAATTACATCAATTAATTCCTCATTTGTTATATTTGAACCAGATGGCAGACAAACACCTTCTTCAAATAATTTTTTGGCATTATCTTTCTCATCATAAAAATAATCAAATGCTTCATATAATGGTTGTAGGTGCATCGGTTTCCATACTGCTCTTGCTTCAATATTTTTGACATTTAATTCTTTTATTAAATCAGCTGCAGAAATATTAATCTTATTTGGATTGATTGTCATTGCTGTTAACCAACGATTAGATTTACTGTCTGGTAATTCAGGTTGGAAATTAATACCATCAATTTCACTTAATGCATCATAATACATGTCGAAGATGTCACGTCGACGATTCACACGATCATTAATAACTTCCATTTGGCCACGGCCAATACCTGCTGAAATATTACTCAATCTATAATTAAAACCTAATTCACTATGTTGATAATATGGTGCTTTATCTTTAGCTTGTGTTGCTAAGAATAACGCATGGTCAATGTATTCTTTATGATTAGAAAGCAACATGCCACCACCGCTTGTCGTGATGATTTTATTACCATTAAATGAAAAAATACTTAAATCTCCAAAACTACCACTCATTTTACCGTGATAAGTTGACCCTAGAGATTCTGCTGAATCTTCAATTAAGGTAACATTATAATGTTTACAGATTTTTGATATCTTCTCAAAGTCTGCTGTCTGACCGTATAAATTCACTACTAAAACTGCTTTAGGTAAAGTACCTTTATCTTCATATGTTTTGAATGCTTTTTCTAAAGCTGTCGGTGACATATTCCATGATTCCATTTCTGAATCAATAAATACTGGTGTAGCATCTTGATATAAAATTGGATTAGATGTTGCACAGAATGTTAATGATGAACAAAAGACGATGTCACCTTTTGCAACACCTGCTTCAATCAATGCAAGATGAATAGCAGATGTACCACTTGCTGTAGCTAGTGCATAATCTGCACCTACGTAATCTTTTACATCATTTTCAAATTCCGTTACATTTTCACCTAAAGGTGCAATCCAATTATCTTTAAAAGCTTTTTCTATGTACTGGGTTTCTGTCCCACCCATATGCGGTGTTGATAAAAATATTCTCTCTCTCATTATCATCATTACTCCTTAATAACTTTTGCGGGTGATCCTACTACCGTTACATTGTCCCTTACATTAGAAATTACGGTAGAACCTGCGCCTACCATAACGTGTGCTCCAACTTTCAAATTCGGAATCACTGTCGCATTTGCTCCAACTTGCGTGCTCTCACCAACCGAAACATTACCAGTTAACACTGCTCCTGGTGAAATATGTGTATAATCCTTTATTAAACAATCATGTTCAACTATGGAACCGGTATTTATAATGGCATGCTTCCCTATTACTGTATCCGCATTAACAATGGCACCGGGCATAACAACGGTACCATTGCCAATTTCTGCAGTTTTACTAATAATTGCATGCGGATGAATAAACACTGGAAATCTTTCGATAGGCACATTAATCTTGTCGAAAATTTTATTTCTAACTTTATTATTCCCTATTGCAATAACAAAATAGTAATTTTCTTGATAAAGTTGAATATTTCTAAGATTATCGAAAATCAAATCTTTTTCTTTATACATTTTTTCAATATTATCATCCAAATATCCACTAACTTTATAAATGCCTTCAGCTTCGATTACATCTCTGACAACCTTAGCATGTCCGCCATTACCAATAATTAGTATTGATTTCATTGCGGCGAACCTCGGAATTTTTCCATTGTTACGTGATCCTTAGCACTTACATCCTTACGATTTAAAACATTAATAAATGTTTTGTATAGGATATACATATCTAACTTGAACGATTGGTTTTCAACATACCAAACATCCAATTTAAACTTAGCTTCCCATGAAATCGCATTTCTGCCGTTTACTTGTGCCCAACCTGTGATACCAGGTTTTACCAAGTGACGTTTCTTTTGCTCGTCTGAATATAAAGGGAGATATTCCATTAATAACGGACGTGGACCGACCAAGCTTAAATCACCTTTTATGACATTAATTAATTGCGGTAGTTCATCAATGCTAGTTTTACGAATAAAACTGCCCACTTTTGTCATTCTTTGTTCATCAGGCAATAATTCACCTTGATCGTCTCGTGCATCAGTCATAGTTCTGAATTTATAAATATAGAAGGGTTCTCCATTTAAACCTGGTCTTTGTTGTTTAAATAACACTGGTCGTCCCATACTTTTGGCAATGGCAACAGATGCACCGACTAAAATTGGAGCACTTACTAAGAAAACTGAACTACCTATCGCTAAATCAATTGCTCTTTTTAACATCCCTATCACCTTTCTTTTATGAATAAAAATTTAAAGTATCAAAAAAGCCCAAGAATTTTCTTCTTTTTATACTCAATAGGTCTTCTTTGAGTAATTTTTTCATCACAAACCAGGTGTTTATTATTCTCATACATTTCCTTAATTTCTTCTTCATATTTACTAAGTTTAGAAATTGAAAATAGTTTCTCAGCTATAAATGGTCTAAATTTTACATCATGTGCATCAGAAGCAATGAAATGAACTAGATTATGTTTAATCATTCTAATTGAAAATTTTTGAATATTTTTCCCCATATTACCTGCTAAAGAAGAAGCTGTTAATTGACAAAGCGCTCCGATATTAACTAACCCATATAGTATGTTAATGTCTTGAGCAATTTTTTTATTTCTTTCTGGGTGCACAATAACTGGAATGTATCCTCTGGTTTGAATTTCATAAATAATATTTTGAAGAAAGTTTGGTACATTATTTGATGGAAGTTCAAGTAATAAGTATTTTGAATAATTAACTCCTTTAATATTTCCATTATCCAAATCAGTTAGTAATTCATCCGTCACCCTTATCTCTTGGCCAGGTAAAATTTTAATTCCTAACTTTCTAATTTCCTCATGTTTATTCAAAGAATTGACATGTTTCTCTACATCATCAAATTTATTATTGTATTTATAATGTAAATGATGTGGTGTTGCCACAATTTCGTTGATACCTTCTTCAGAAGCTTGTTGCAATAAACTAATCATTTCATCTTCATTTTCCGGACCATCATCAACGTTATATATAATGTGATTGTGAATATCTATCATTATGATTCTTCTCCATAATACGCATAGTAACTTGAATTTTTTTCATGTTCTGTTTTGTTTAAAACAACGCCTAAAACTTTAGCTCCAGTATTTTCAATCAATTCTTTACTTTTTAAGATTGACTTCCGATCATTATTTTTTACATTTATTACTAACGCAGCATATCCACTGATTTCTGAAAACAGTTGTGCATCTGTAACAGTATTTACAGGAGGAGTATCAATAATTATAAAGTCATATATTTCTTTTAATTCCTCTAAATGATTTTGAAACTGGATTGAGCCAATTAACTCAGACGGATTCGGTGGAATTGGTCCAGAAGTTAATAAGTCTAGGTTATCGATTTCTGTTTTAGTAATCGCCTTTTCAAAATATGATTTACTAATTATTAAATTAGATAATCCATCAATATTGCTAGTATTGAACATATAATGCTGAGTGGGTTTTCTCATATCTCCATCGATAAGCAATGTTTTATAACCGGCTTGTGCATATGTAACTGCTATATTTGCAGAAACCAAAGATTTTCCAACGCCAGGTTTTTCAGATGTTATTACTAAAGTTTTAACATCATCATTTGCAGTAGAAAACATTATGTTTGTACGTATTCCTCTAAATTTTTCACTAATAACAGATTTTGGGTCATAGTGAGTCATTAATGGATTATTTATAGCTTTACTCTTTTTTTTCATCTGTGAATTCTCCTTTATCATTTTTTATTAAACTCAGGAATTGCACCTAAAACTGGTAAATCCAATAATTCTTCAACTTCATCTTCACTTTTAATTCTTTTATCAAAAATAGCTATTAATATTATGATAATCACAGCAAGAATAAGACCTAATACTATACTGATAAGTGCATTTGTAATAGGTTTAGGAGCGACTTTTTTTGCATCTTCTGCTTTAGATAAAGTAGACACATTATCTATACTCATGATTTTACTAGCATCATCACTAAATACTTTAGAAATTGTATTTGCAACTTTTGTGGCGTCACCTTTTTTATTACTCTCTACAGTAATGCTCATGATTTGAGAATCTGCTTTATTATTTACACTTAACATACTAGATAATTCTTTTTCTGAATATTTACCATTTAAATCTTTAGAAACTTTATCTAAGATTCTCGGGCTTTTAATAATTTCTGAGTATGTTTTAACAAGTTGAATATTAGATTGAACCTGTTGTGCCATCATTTCATTGTTTGAGTGTTTCTGATTAACCAATACTTGAGTAGTTGCAGAATATTTGGGTTGTATAACAAAAAAACTTAACAATAAACTTACAACTAAAAATATTAACGGAATAATCAACAGCAATTTAACGTTTTTCTTTAGTGCGGTAAATATCTTACCGATATCAATTGTCTTTTCCATAGTAACCTCCATTATATGTATAGTACATACTAATTAACGTATACTTTACATTATATAGGATAACATGACGCTTTTGAAACAAATTTTAAATATTTTTACAATCAAAATCAGATTGTAATATTTTTTAATAAAATCCACAAAATTATAACAATCACTAAATCTATTGATAGCTTAATTCACTGGATACCTTTGCTAAGGCGTAAAAAAGCACCTACCAAGATTTCTTAGTAGATGCTTTAAACTATTGTAAAATAATAAAGAAAACAATAACAAATATGCTTACAATGAACCTTATACTTTGTGCTAAAAAGATGATTTTCCCAAAAGTTCTCTTTTGATAGATACCTATGCCTACTTGGATCATCGCAAACCCAATGATTAAAAGAATCAGAGCTGGTATGAAATTAGCAATTAAAGCTCCGATATCTAACAATAAGCTTCCTACTATTAAGAGGATCATTGTAATTTTAGGTGTTTTCGGATTACGTGCTAACATTAATATCGCAGATAAAAATGTGAAAACTGAAAATGCTATGATAAACGTTTTGAGCAGAATCATAAAATCACTCCTTGATTCCTTATTATACATGAAAATAATCATTACAATATCAAAAAAGGGATATTAACTTATAGTTACCTATATAAAATATATACACCTGTACAAGTTAGTGAATTCTTAATAATAAAACCTCATTAAAAGCAATTTACTTTCTATTGCTTTTAATGAGGTTTTATTATCAGTTAACCAGAAACTACTGTGATACCTTGGTTTGGATATTGATTATTTTCAGCTTCATCTATAAATGCGTTACTAAAATCACTGTACGATACATAAGATTTATTTTTTGAGTTATAAATAATTGTATCAGCACCCAATTTATAATCGTTGGTTTCTAGACCATTAAAATCAAACATGCTTGCAGGACTTACAAACGTCCAGTCTTTTAGTTTGTCTTGCGCTGCTAGAATATCATAAGCTTCAGCCATTTTTATAGCTGATTCTTTTACAGCCTCTGGGATATTTGGATTATCCGCCACTCTTGTTGTTTTACTATCATCTATAAACAATCTACCTGTTCCACCAACAAACATTAGTTTCACATCTATACCAGCTAGAATATCAATAAGATGATTAGTCATTTGAATATATAATTCTTCTTTCCCTTTTGGTGCGCCAAATGCGACGAATACTGCATCAAAACCTTCTAAATCTTCACGAGTAATATCTAATATATCTTTTTCTACATATGGAACATCAAATTGTAATTTATTATGATTTCTGACAAACGCAGTAACTTCATGGTTTCTCTCTAATGCTTTTTCAGTTAAAATCGTTCCTTGTTTACCCGTTGCGCTAATGATTGCTATTTTCATCGTTTCATCATCCCCTTTTGAAAATTAATTATAACTTTGATACTTTACTTACTTTTAACAGTATTGTGCCTAATAAAGACTCCTTAATCGTATATCTATATGAAGTTCGTAAGCAGATAAGCATTTATAATTTAATTTATTTTACACCACTTTTTGTATAGTACGCAATAATAAAGAACTTTCAAAAAGTGTTACACTTATACATTGATGTTGGCTGAAAATAAAAAGATAAGTGACAATCTAAAAAGCATCTAATACTTCCTAAATCATCACTTATCCTTGATTTTATGCTATTTTATTCACTACATCATGACATAAGGGTTTATGTCTATCTTTAATGAAAGCTTATCTTTTTGATAGCGTTCATGATAATAATCATCTAAATATTGAAGTGCTTTGTGTAATTCGGGTTCACTTTTGTATTTGACTAGAACTTGGAAACGAAATTCTCTATTAATTCTAGCGATAGCTGCTGGTGATGGTCCTAAAATCAAAGCCCGATCCGTAAGATGTTGTAATAATATTTTATGAACATGTGCAGCTGCTTGCATAACTTCTTTCATATTTTGGTGAGAAATCGTAAAGTTAATCAAGAAATAGTATGGTGGATACTTACCAATTTGTCTGTATTTCATTTCTTTATGATAGAACGATAAATAATCATTAAGCTGGACATCTTGTATCGCATAATGATCAGGATTATAAGTTTGAATAATAACCTTACCTTCTTTTTCATGGCGTCCTGCACGCCCTGCTACTTGAGTCAATAATTGGAAAGTTCTTTCACTGGAACGAAAATCTGGTAAGTTCAACATAGTATCAGCGTTTAACACACCGACAAGTGTAATATTTGGGAAATCCAACCCTTTCGCAATCATTTGAGTACCGAGCAGAATATCCCCTTTACCATCTCCGAAGTCATTCAATAACTTCTCATGTGCACCTTTTCGTGATGTTGTATCTGCGTCCATACGAATAATCTTCGCATTTTCAAATTCACGATTTAAAAGTTCTTCAACACGTTGGGTACCAGTTCCCATTTGACGAATATGTTCACTTTCGCAGTTTGGACATTTATTAGGCGGTGTTTCTTCATAACCACAATAGTGACATTTCAATTTATCGCTAGATTTATGGTAGGTCAATGAAATATCGCAGTTTGGACATTGCGGTACATGACCACAGTCTCGGCATAATATAAATGAAGAATAACCACGTTGATTTAGGAACAGTACAATTTGTTCATTGCGAGATAAACGGTCTTGAATTGCTTCTCGCAATTCTGTCGAAAACATTGACCGGTTGCCATTTGCTAATTCTTCACGCATATCTACAATATCAATTTCAGGTAATGGTTGATTATTCACACGATCAGGTAAGCTTAATAAGTGATAAACACCCTTTTCAGCACGTGCATATGATTCAAGACTTGGTGTCGCACTACCTAAAATTAATGGACATTGGTGATATTTTGCGCGCCATAACGCAATCTCTTTCGCATGATAACGCGGATAATCTTCTTGTTTATATGTTGCCTCATGTTCTTCATCAATAATAATCATACCTAGATTTTTAAATGGTGCAAAAACACTAGAACGCGCGCCTACACTTACGCGTGCGCGTCCGTCACGTATTTTTTGCCACTCATCATAACGTTCGCCTTTTGAAAGACCAGAATGCAATACTGCAACTTCATCACCAAATCTACGTTTAAAACGTAAAACCATTTGTGGTGTTAAAGCAATTTCTGGAACTAACATCATAGCCTGTTGATTTTTTTCTAGAACAGCTTCTATCGTTTGAAGATAAACTTCAGTTTTACCAGAACCTGTTACACCATGTAGTAAGAATGTTTCTTGTTTTTCTTCATCAATAACCTTTTTAATCTCATCGTAAGCGATTTGTTGGCTTGGAGTGAGTTGTCGTTTTTCTTCTTGTTCAAATACTCTTGATGCATATGGGTCACGTTCTACTATAGCATCATACTTCTCTACAAAACCATTACGTTCCAATGTTTTAGCACTTGAAGCTGATAACCCTACTTCTTCAAGTTCTTTTAAAGGAACATCTCTATTTTGTGCATCTAGCAAGTATGCATAAACATCATATTGTTTAGGGTGTCGTTCTAACATTGCTAAAACTTCATCTGGTTGATGATCATCTCTTATTCGTATTGCACGTTGTGTTTTTTTCTTTGTATTTTGAGACAATAACGTTTCTTCTCTAACGATACCTTCTTCTAATAAAGGAACTAAATGTTTTAAATCACCATTTTGTTGAGCAGCTTTATAAGCATAATGTCCTTCTTTATTAAAGCGTTTTAAAATGTCATCTGGTATTGATTCATCTTCTACAATTTCAAATACTTTGGTATATCTTGCTTTAATAGCACTTGGTAACATGGCTTCTAAAATAGAAATACGTTTCGTGACATGATATTTACCATACCAAGCGCTTAAATCAACTAATTCAGGTATCAGTTCTGGTTTGATATCTTGAATTTCTTGGATTTCTTTTAGTTTAGATAAATCTAGTTCTGGATCTGGTTCCTCAGCTATTTCCATAACATACCCTTGAATGGTTCTGTACCCAAAGGGTACAACGACTCGTACACCAACTTGAATAATGGGTACGAGTCGCTCTGGTATTTTATAGTCAAAGGTAAAGTCTACGTTTTTAGCTGGAACATCTACAATTACCTTTGCATACATTATTTCCACCTACGTTCTAATTCTTCTAAGATTCTTCCAGCAAGCTGCTGTTTCTTACCTTTCTCTATATTAACTGCTTCGTCATTTTTGAAGTATAATGTGACTTCATTATCATCAGAACTAAAACCGATAGATGTGTCTCCTACGTTATTCGCAATAATCACATCTGCATTCTTTTTCTCTAATTTAGCTTTTGCATATTTTTCAATATCTTGTGTTTCAGCTGCAAAGCCAATTAATTTTTGATGCGATTTATGCTCACCTAAATATTTCAATATATCTTTAGTTCGTGTAAATGAAATGGTTAAATCTCCATCTTGTTTTTTCATTTTATGTTCCAGTTTTTCTGATGGTTTGTAATCTGAAACTGCAGCCGTTTTAAAGACAAAGTCCTGAGCATCAAAACGTTCAACTACTGCGTTAAACATATCTTCCGCACTAGTTACAGGTACAAAGTCCACATTTTCTGGTGGCGTTAAGCTTGTTGGACCACTCACTAAAGTTACTTTAGCGCCTCTCTTTTGTAATGCATCAGCAAGTGCATATCCCATTTTTCCTGATGCTCTATTAGACACAAAACGTACAGGATCAATAACTTCGACCGTCGGTCCTGCTGTAACTAAGGCATGTTTACCATTGAACCAATCACTCTCATTGATGACTGATTGATTATTATTTTGTTCCATCGTTTGGCGCATGAATGCCATGATATCCAATGGTTCCATCATACGGCCCTTCGCTACATAGCCGCAGGCTAAAAAGCCTTCACCAGGTTCGGCGAAATGATATCCATCTTCAGTCAATACTTGCATGTTTGCTTGTACTCTTGGATTTTCATACATATACACATTCATAGCAGGAGCAACAAATTTAGGAACAGTCGTCGCTAATAAAGTTGAAGTAATCATATCGTCAGCAATACCGTTTGCTAATTTACCGATAATATTGGCAGTTGCTGGCGCAATAATCACTGCGTCTGCCCAATCACCTAACGCTATATGTTGAATTTCAGCTGGATTTTCTTCTTTAAATGTACTCGTGTATACAGGATTACGACTGATTGCTTGGAAAGCAAGCGGTGTCACAAACTCTTGTGCATGTTCAGTCAGCATTACACGTACGTCATACCCTGCTTGTGTTAATTTACTTGTTAAATCAATCGCTTTATAAGCTGCAATACCACCCGATACTGCTAATAAAATATTCTTCATCGCAATCTTTGCCTCCAAGTTTATTCTCTCTTTATGTATACGGCTTAATATTAAAAAATGAGTCCAAATGAAATGGCCTCATAATTCATCAATCATTTTATATTTTAACACTCTAGGTCAAAAAAGTCCTTAGCTTTGCAAAGCAATAAAGTTGATTCTCTACCTCTATCCGCGTATGATAGCTTTCGATACAGACAATAGAAAGAAGGTTTGAAGGTGGAGACTTTAAAGCAATATGACGATATTACACAACGCATTGAATCAGAAAATAAATTCTTATTATATGTCATGGCGAATGGTTGCTCAGTCTGCCATGCAGACCAACCTAGAGTAGAAAAATTAGTAAATCAGTTAGAAATACCTGCAGCACAAATTATTGTAAATGATATTCCTGAAGCTGCTGGTCAGCTCTCACTCTTTACTGCGCCTGTCGTCATTCTTTTTAATAATGGAAGAGAATTTCATAGACAAGCACGTATTATAGATTTCGATCAGTTAGAACGTTCTATGGAGCAATTGAAGATGTCTTATTAAATGAAAAACAACCTTTAAAGCAGTTTTTTGCCTTAAAGGTTGTTTTCAATTTATATAATCACTTTAAACTCAGTCTTTTGTTTCGAATTCACTTTCGTTTAATTCTGGTTCGATTGGAGTGATTTTGCCATCGGCAATCTCTTCTAGAGCTTCTCCAACTGTTTTAACTGAGTGATATTTTTCTAATAACGCAGTGTCTTTTTTGTCATATAATTCACGTGCGCGTTTGGCTGCCACTGTTGCGATTAAATATTTTGATTTTACTTTTGAAGTTAATTGATTAAGCGGTGGGTATAACATTATTTTTTGGCCTCCAATATCATTTTTCTATACTTTGCTTCTATACGTTCGCGTTTTAGATGTTCGGCTGCAACGATTGCTTGAATACGTTCTTTAGCAAGTTCTACTTCATCGTTTACCACAACGTAGTCATAAAGATTCATCATTTCCACTTCTTTACGTGCTTCTTTCACACGACTTTGAATCTTTTCGTCTGATTCTGTACCGCGGCCGACTAAACGCTCTCTTAAGTGGTCTAAACTTGGCGGTGCTAGGAAGATAAATAATGCATCAGGGAATTTCTTGCGTACTTGTTTCGCACCTTCAACTTCGATTTCTAAGAAGACATCATAGCCTTCATCCATAGTGTCTTTCACATACTGTACAGGTGTACCGTAGTAGTTACCTACATATTCTGCATACTCAATAAATTGATCTTGTGCGATAAGTTGCTCAAACTCTCGTTTTGTCTTGAAAAAATAATCAACGCCATCTTGTTCACCTTCACGCATTTCACGTGTCGTCATTGAAATTGAATATTTGTATGATGTTTTCGGGTCATCAAATATTTCTTTGCGGACAGTACCTTTTCCGACTCCAGATGGACCTGATAAGACAATTAGTAAACCTTTTTCATTATCCATGCCTTACGACCTCTCTAAGCTATTGTTGTATTATATAATGATACCATATTCTAAATAAAATTGTATAGATGCCAATAGATAAAATCTTAATTTGGAAGTTTACCATATTCACATGGTACAATAATAAGAACGTAGTACAAGAACGAAAATAAAAAGGTAGCTGATAATTATGGCATTTGATGGCCTATTCACAAAGAAAATGGTAGAAGAACTGTCCTTTCTTGAAGGTGGACGTATTCATAAAATCAACCAACCTGATAACGATACAATTATAATGGTCATTCGTCAGAATCGTAAAAACCATTCATTACTGTTATCTATCCATTCTAATTTCTCTCGTATGCATATTACGAAAAAGAAATATGATAACCCATTTGAACCGCCAATGTTTAACCGTGTCTTTCGTAAACACTTAGACGGCGGAATTATACAAGCAATTCGTCAAATTGATAATGACCGTCGTATCGAAATCGATGTTCAAAGCACAGATGAACTCGGTGATAAAATATATCGTACCGTTATCTTAGAAATTATGGGTAAACACAGTAACTTAATACTTGTTGATGATAATCGTAAGATTATCGAAGGTTTCAAACATTTAACACCTAACACAAACCAATACCGAACTGTGATGCCAGGTTTCCAATACGAAGCACCACCTACACAAAATAAAATCAATCCTTATGAAGTTTCAGATCAAGATGTACTCAAGTATATTGATTTCAATCAAGGCAATATTGCGAGACAACTCTTACAAACTTTCGAAGGTTTCAGTCCACTCATTACGAAAGAAATTACAGAACGTCGTCAATTTATGACTACTGAAACATTACCAGCAGCATTCGATGAAGTTATGGAAGAAACTAAACTTAAACCTGTTCCGATTTTCCATAAAAACCATGAAACAGGTAAAGAAGATTATTACTTCATGCGTTTGAAACAGTTTGATGATGATAGTGTGACTTACGAATCACTTGATGAGTTATTAGATCGTTTCTATGATGCGCGTGGCGAACGTGAACGTGTTAAACAACGTGCGAATGATTTAGTTCGTTTTGTCCAACAACAACTTCAAAAGAATCGAAACAAACTCGTTAAATTAAACGCTGAGTATGAAGGTACGCAATCAAAAGAAGATATGCAGTTATATGGTGAACTCATTACTGCAAACATTTATCGCATTAAACAAGGCGATGAAACATTAACTACAGAAAATTACTATACAGGTGAAGAAGTAACGATTAAGTTAGATCCGACGAAATCACCTTCACTGAATGCGCAATATTACTATAAGCAATATAATCGTTTAAAAACACGTGAACATGAACTTGAACATCAAATACAACTCACAGAAGAGAACATCGCATACTTTGAATCTATTGAGCAACAGTTGGCTCATATCACTGTAGAAGATATTGACGAAATCCGTGAAGAACTTGCAGAACAAGGCTTTATGAAACAACGTCAAAATCGTAAGAAAAAGAAACAACCGCAAATGCAATTGCAAACTTACGTTTCTACAGATGGCGCAACTATTTATGTAGGTAAAAACAACAAACAAAACGATTATCTAACAAATAAAAAAGCACGTAAGCACCATTTATGGTTCCATACAAAAGATATTCCTGGTTCTCACGTAGTCATTTTTGAAGATGAACCAAGCGATAAAACAGTAGAAGAAGCTGCAATGTTAGCAGCCTACTTCTCTAAAGCAGGAAACTCTGGTCAAATTCCAGTAGATTACACAGATATCAAAAATGTACACAAACCTTCTGGTGCGAAACCTGGCTTTGTAACGTACGATAATCAAAAAACATTATATGCAACACCAGATTATGATCACATACAATCGATGAAAAGCGATGCAGAAAAAGTGAAATTAAAATAATCTATTTACTTTAAAAGCACTCGAAGACAAAATGTTTTCGAGTGCTTTATTTTAAAATATCCAACCTTTAATTTTTTGACTATCAAGAATAAGCGGTTCACGCTTATCAATTTCTTCATTTTTAATAATTGCTTCTGCATTCTTGATTAACTTCATCATAGATTCACGAAAATCCAATAACACTTCTTCCTTAAACAAAGATTTCATCATAAAAGGTCTGGCTTCAAAGTCATGCGCATCAGATGCGATAAAATAAGCAAGATTACATTTCATTAGTTCAATCGATACATCTTGAATTCCTTTACCAAAATCCCCTACTAAAGACGTTGAAGTAATTTGACTTAATGCTCCTTGCTGAACCAAGTGATATAAAACACTCATATCTTTCAACAAAGCGATATTACGTTCAGGATGTGCAATGATGGGAATATAACCTAATTCCTGTATATTTTGAAACATTTGATACGTATAATCAGGAATGTCGTTAGGAGGAAACTCAATGAGTATGTATCTGGACTTGTTTAAACCACTTACCTTTCCGGATTTAATATCTTCAATTAAATTCTGATGAATTCTTACCTCTTGTCCTGGATAAATTTGAATTTCTAAATCTTTAACCTCTTTTAATTTACATAATCTTTTTATTTTTAACTTTACTTTATCAAAAGAATTATCGTATTTATTAGTATAATGAGGTGTTGCAATAATTTTTGTTACATTTTCTTTTTTAGCTTGTTTTAATAATTGAATAGCCGCTTCTTCATCTCTTGGTCCATCATCTGAATCAATTAATATATGATTATGCATATCTATCATGGGTATCACTCCAAAATTCAGACTACCAATCTATCTTTTTAAATGGTGTTTGTTCATAACTCACCTTCATTATATTCTTCTTTCATAGCCTGCTGTAAATAAAAAAACAACCCACCTATCAGGTGAGTTGTTTACATATCATTGATGAAATTAATCCATTAATGCTAGTTGGAAATTCACACCGAAGCGATCTTGTATCCATGCGAATTCTCTGTAAGGTCCAAGCTCAGTTTTGGCCATTAAAATGGCACCGCCGCTTTTTAATCCACTGTATAGACGTTCCATTTCCATAGCATTATCTACTGTCACAAATAAAGAAATAGATGGATTCATCGGTATTTCAGTTCCATTAGAATTATCAATCGCCATAATAATTTGGTCTTTTAAACGAATAATTGCGTGTTGGACTGCACCCGCTTCTCCGCTTCCAAACTCATCATACTTCACCATTGAAACCACTTCACTGTCTTCAAATACTGAAGTATAAAGTTCAATCGCTTCTTCAGCTTCATTATTAAACATTAAAAATGGTGTCACCTTTGGTATTTGCACACTATCCCCTCCTCATTGACTTGCTATTTACTAATCACATAGTAATTTAAAATTAAGCAACTTAAAAATCACTATTTTGACACTTAAAACGATACATGAATGACTATACAAAAGCAACTCAACCTATACATAGAACTGCCTTAATTGAGATTGTGTTTTTCCTTAAAAGCGTTAACTTAAGCTAACATTGTGAAAGACCAAAAGTGAATCAAACAGTACCTTTTTCTATATGTATGACACAATTCATAGTATAATGACTTTATTCCAAAACAATGAGTAAATCTTAATCAGATGATTGAATGAATGGAGGTCTATGATGTCTCACTTTTTCTTACCTATTTTAGCAATGTTAGCAGTGATTATTATCGGTTATATCTTTATTAAAATATATTTACGCTAGTCTATTTGTCACTTTTGACTTAGACAGATTTTTCTTAAAATCTAAAAATCCGCAATCATAAGCTCAAAATGAGTGTTCATGATTGCGGATTTTGTCGTTTGTTTTTAAATTAAGCCTTTTTCTTTTATATCTGTTTTACATTTCTTGAATATGTTTTTCTCGTGTTCATTCGATAACCATTGATTTTCATCTTGATCATAGTTATTGACCGGCTCACGATAATCTTCATTTGCGGATAAGAATTTATTTAAGTGCGCAAATGGTTTATGAGCAGTTTGTGCATGTGTATTGGACATGGTTCATCCCTCCATCCAATTCCATCTTATGCTAAATTGTCTCTCCATTCAACTAAAGATTGAATATCTGACTCAGAAATTTTACCTTGTTCTTTAGCCACGTCGATTAATTCGTTGTAGTCACTTAAAGTATAGAACGGAATATCAGCATCTTTGAACATTTGATCCGCTTTAGCAAGACCATACGTAAAGATTGCGACTACACCTAATACTTCAGCGCCAGCTTCTCTTAATGCTTCTGCAGCAACTAAAGAAGAACCGCCTGTTGAAATTAAGTCTTCAACGACTACGATTTTTTTACCTTTACTTGGTGCACCTTCGATTTGGTTTTGTTTACCATGGCTTTTACTTTTAGAACGTACAAAGCTCATTGGCATATCTAATTTTTCAGAGATGAACGCTGCATGAGGAATGCCCGCTGTCGCAGTTCCTGATACAATTTCAGCATCTTTGAAATGTGTTTGAATCAATTCGATTAAACCGTCACGAATCGCGTTACGAACTTCTGGATAACCTAATGTAACACGGTTATCACAATAAATCGGAGATTTAATCCCTGAACTCCATGTAAATAAATCATTCGGTGATAGTGCAACTGCACCAATATCTAATAATGATTGCGCAATTTGTTTTGACATCTTAACCTAACCAACTTTCTTTAATATGATGATAACTTTCAACCGGATTGTCACTTTGTGTGATTGGACGACCTACTACAATATGTGTAGAGCCCATTTCACGTGCTTTGTCTGGTGTTGTAATACGTTTTTGATCGTCTTGTGCGTAATGTGCTGGACGAATACCTGGTGTTACTTTCAAGAAGTCTGAACCTAATTCTTTTGTCAGTAATTCTGCTTCTAATGGTGAACATACTACGCCATCTAAGCCAGCTTCTTTAGTTAAACGTGCATAGTTTAATACAGCCTCTTCAATTGAAGTTTGGATGTTTTGTTCTTTTTGCAGCATTTCTTCTGTTGTTGATGTTAATTGTGTGACCGCAATAATTTTAGTGTCTTTGTTAACGCTACGTAAGCCTTCAACTGCTTGGCGCATCATTTCAGTACCACCTGCAGCATGTACGTTTACTAAATCTACATTTAAACGTCCTAAACCAGCCATCGCTTGTTTGACTGTATTTGGAATATCATGCAGTTTTAAATCTAAGAAGATTTGGTGGCCGCGTGCTTTAATTTTGTTGATTAATTCAGGGCCAGTTTGATAATAAAGTTCCATTCCGATTTTGATGTATAAAGGTTCATCAAATAAATCTAAGAAATTTTCTACTTCTTCAGCCGTCGCAAAGTCTAATGCGATAATCGGTAAAGGTAAATTACGATTTGCCATTATTTAGTCACCTCAAAAGTCCTTTTGTACAATTCATTAATATGGTTTACACCTAAGTCGTCGAGCAATGCTGGCAGTTCATCAATGATTTCTTTACATACCATTGGATTTTGGAAGTTAGCTGTTCCAACTGCTACCGCATTCGCACCCACTGAAATATAGTCTATAACATCTTGTGCGTTTTGAACACCGCCCATTGCGATAATTGGAATATCTACAGCTTGTCTGACTTGATAAACCATTCGCATTGCGACAGGTTTGATTGCTGGTCCGCTTAAGCCACCGACTGTATTTGCGATAATTGGACGCCCTGTTTTCGCATCAATACGTAAGCCGACTAATGTATTAATCATTGTTAAACCATCCGCATATTGTGCGATTGCTTTAGCCATTGCGACAATATCTGTTACGTTTGGTGAAAGTTTCACGTATACAGGCACTTCAGAAACTGCTTTAACTTTACGTGTCAATTCAGCAGCAACTACTGGATCCACACCAAACTGCATACCGCCTTCTTTCACGTTCGGACAAGAGATGTTTAATTCCAATGCTTTCACATTTGGTGCTTTTGAAATATGTTCAGCCACGTATACATAGTCTTCTTCAGTAGAACCCGCAACATTTGCGATAATTGGTACATTAAATTGTTCTAACTTCTTAAGTTCATGTTCAATAATGTGATGCACACCAGGGTTTTGTAACCCAATCGCATTAATCATACCACTATCTGTTTCAGCAACACGCGGTGTTTCATTACCATAACGCGCTTCTTTCGTAGCGGCTTTAATCATAATGGCACCTAGTTCGCTTAAGTCATAAAATTGACTGAACTCTGCACCGAAAGCAAAACAACCGCTTGCTGGCATAATCGGGTTCTTTAACTCTAATCCTGGAATTTCTACATTTAATCGACTCATAGGATGACTGCTCCTTTCTCAAATACAGGTCCATCTGTACAAACTTTGACATAACTTGTTTCAGATTCAGGTGTATGGCAGACACATGCGTAACATGCGCCGATACCGCAACCCATGCGTTCTTCAAGTGATAAGAAACCTTCAACATCTGCTAATTTGTCATGTTCTTTAATGGCTTTTAACATCGGTTTAGGTCCGCATGTATAGTAAATATCATAATCTACCGGCAACTCAGAAATCACATTTGTCACAAAGCCCTTTGATCCCATTGTGCCATCTTCAGTCACAATGTGCGTTTCACCTAATTGCGCAAATTCATCTGCGTAGAAGACATCTTTTTTACTTCTGAAACCTAAAACATGTACTGTCTCAATACCTTGACGATTGAGTTGTTTAGATAGTTCATATAAAGGAGGAACACCAATACCGCCGCCTACAAGAAGCGCTTTACGTTCTGCTTTTTCAACAGGGAAACCATTACCTAAAGGTGCAATAATATCAATCGCATCATTCTCACGCATTTGAGACAGACGTTGTGTCCCAGCACCTTCTGCACGATATAACATCGTAAAGGTTTCAATTTCAGGTTCGATATGACAAATTGAGATCGGACGTCTCAACATATGCAGTGAACCTTCACCTACTTTAATATGAACGAATTGTCCAGGTTGTGTCATTTTACGTGTCACAGGTCCTTTTACTTTAATTTCAAAAATGCGGTCCGCAATTTCTCGATTGGATACGATAATGTTTTGTTCCACTGTTAAATCCTCCTTTTAATCTTGAATCTATCTTCATTATAGCCACTTTAACTACTTTTACATACTTCTCATTGTGAATGTCATACTTTCAATCACATTCGTTAACGCATTCGCTGTATCTAATGATGTTAAACATGGCACACCATTTTCTACAGACGCACGTCTGATTTGGAAACCATCTCTTTCAATCGTTTTCCCTTTTGTCATAGTGTTAATGACAATTTGTACGTCACCATTTTGAATGCGATTTAATAAATCATCTTCACCGCCGATTTTACCCACTGTTTCAACCGGAATATGATTTTCAGCTAATTTCGCAGCTGTACCTGAAGTTGCGAGTACTTTATATCCCACTTCATGTAAACGTTTTGCGATTTTAACCATTTCTTCTTTATCTTTATCACTGACAGTAATTAACACTGTACCATGATCTTTCACTTCCACACCGCTCGCAGTTAAACCTTTGAACAATGCTTTTTCTAAAGTTAAATCTTTACCCATAACTTCACCTGTTGATTTCATTTCAGGTCCAAGCGTAATGTCGACATTTTTTAATTTATTAAAACTGAATACTGGCGCTTTAACATAAACCCCTTCTGAATAAGGTTGAAGTCCTGGCTTGTAACCTAAGTCACTGAGTTTTTCTCCTAAGATGGCACGCATCGCAAGTTGTGCCATTGGAATATCTGTAATCTTACTTAAGAACGGTACTGTACGACTTGATCTTGGGTTCACTTCTAAGACATAGACACCATCATGTGCTAATACGAATTGGATATTGATTAAACCGATAATATCCAAGCCTTTCGCAAGTTTCGTTGTATACGCTTCTAAAGTTTGAATCACTTCATCAGATAACGTTTGAGGCGGATAAACCGCGATAGAGTCACCTGAGTGGACCCCTGCACGTTCAATATGTTCCATAATACCTGGAATAATCACTGTTTCCCCATCTGAAATCGCATCAACTTCAATTTCTTTACCTGTTAAGTAACGGTCAACAAGTACAGGATGTTCAGGACTCGCTTTTACAGCTTCTCTCATGTAGTTTTCTAACTCTGCATCATTATACACGATTTCCATCGCACGGCCACCTAATACATACGATGGACGTACAACAACTGGATAACCGATTTCTCGCGCATTGTCTAAAGCTTCTGCAGGAGAAGTTGCAGTTTTACCTTTCGGTTGCGGTACATCGATGGTATTTAAGAGTTCTTCAAACTCTTTTCTATCTTCAGCACGGTTTAAATTCTCTAAAGATGTACCTAAGATTTGCACACCGTGTTTCGCAAGTTTTTCTGCTAAATTGATGGCAGTTTGGCCACCGAATTGAACTACAACACCTTTAGGTTGTTCGAGTTCAATAATGTTCATGACATCTTCTTCAGTTAATGGTTCGAAGTAAAGTTTATCTGAAATTGAGAAGTCAGTTGACACTGTTTCTGGGTTGTTGTTGACGATGATTGCTTCATAGCCTGCATTTTGGATTGCCCATACGGCATGAACTGTCGCATAGTCGAATTCAACACCTTGACCGATACGGATCGGACCAGAACCAAGTACAATCACTTTTTCTTTATCTGTTACGATGGATTCGTTATCTCTTTCATATGTTCCATAGTAGTACGGTGTCGCAGATTCAAATTCTGCAGCACATGTATCTACCATTTTGTATACTGGTTTAATATCATTTTCATGGCGGAGTCGATAAACATCTTCTTCTTCCATATCAAATCTATGCGCGATGACTTTATCGCTGAAACCATAGTCTTTCGCATATTTAAGATATTCGATATCACCTTTATGTGCTTTTAATTCACGTTCGATATCGATAATATGTTGGAATTTGTTAAGGAAGAAGTAATCGATTTTAGTCATCTCGTGAATTTCTTCGAGTGTTGTACCACGTCGAATCGCTTCACCGATGAAGAAAAGACGTTCATCATCTTGTTGTAAGATACGTTCTTTTATGTAGTCTAAATCGTAACTTTCTCCATTCGGTAATCCTAGATGATGGACACCATATTCTAATGAACGAATGGCTTTTAATAATGATTCTTCATACGTACGGCCGATAGCCATAACTTCACCTGTTGCTTTCATTTGTGTTCCAAGTACACGTTCACCTTTTTCGAATTTATCAAATGGGAAACGTGGAATTTTAGAAATCACATAGTCTAAAGCTGGTTCAAATGCCGCATAAGATGTGCCTGTGACAGGATTTAACATTTCATCTAATGTTAAACCAACCGCAATTTTAGCTGCTAATTTCGCAATCGGATAACCTGTTGCTTTTGATGCTAAGGCTGATGAACGTGATACACGTGGATTAACTTCAATGATATAGTAATTCATTGAATATGGATCAAGTGCTAATTGTACGTTACAACCACCTTCGATACCTAAAGCACGAATAACTTTTAATGACACGTCACGTAACATTTGATATTCAACATCTGTCAAAGTTTGACTTGGCGCAACAACGATAGAGTCACCTGTATGGATACCAACTGGGTCGATATTTTCCATATTACAAACCACAATGGCGTTATCGTTTTTATCACGCATTACTTCATATTCAATTTCTTTAAATCCTGCGATAGATTTTTCAATCAAACATTGTGTAGCTGGGCTATAATGCAAGCCGTTTGTCACAACTTCTTTTAATTCTTCGTCGTTATGACAAATACCGCCACCTGTACCACCCATTGTAAATGCTGGGCGGACGATTAATGGATACCCCACTTGTTCTTTGAACGCAAAAGCTTGTTCTACGGTGTGGACGATGTCACTTTCAGGAACAGGGACATCTAAGTCATTCATCAAACTTCTGAATAATTCACGGTCTTCTGCTTGTTGAATTGAGCTTAATTTTGTTCCTAATAAACGTACATTGTTCGCTTCTAAAACACCGCTGTAATGAAGTTGAATGGCCATGTTCAAACCTGTTTGTCCACCAAGTGTTGGTAAGAGTGCATCAGGTTGTTCTTTACGGATGATACGTGCGATAAAGTCGTGTGTCAAAGGTTCGATATAAACTTTATCTGCAATTTCTTTGTCAGTCATAATTGTTGCTGGGTTTGAATTGACTAAGATAACGCGGTAACCTTCTTCTTTTAAAGCTAAACACGCTTGTGTACCGGCATAATCAAACTCTGCAGCTTGGCCGATGATGATAGGTCCTGAACCAATCACTAAAATGGTTTTGATGTCATTATTTCTAGGCATTGACTGTACGCTCCTTCGCTTTGAATTCTTTCATCATATCAATGAATTGATCGAATAAGTAATTTGAATCAGTAGGTCCTGGGCATGCTTCTGGATGATATTGTACTGAAAAAGCAGGAAGCGTTTTATGTTTTAATCCTTCCACTGTGCCGTCATTTAAGGCAATATGTGTGACTTCTAAATCTGTGTGTGCAACTGAAGCTTCATCAATTGCGTAACCATGGTTTTGACTTGTTAAAGCAATTTTTCCTGTTGCTAAGTCTTTAACTGGATGGTTTGCACCACGGTGACCAAACTTCATTTTGAAAGCTTCGGCACCTTGTGATAATGCAAATAGCTGGTGACCTAAACAAATACCGAAGAATGGAATTTTTCCTAAGATACCTTGAATCATTTCCACAGCTTCTGGTACATCTTCAGGGTCTCCTGGGCCATTCGATAACATGACACCGTCAGGTGACATGCCAAGAATAATTTCAGCTGGTGTATTGTATGGCACGACAGTTACATTACAACCGCGTGCGTTAAGTTCTCTAACGATATTTTGTTTCTTTCCGAAGTCTACCAATACGACGCTTAAGTCTGAGCCAGTTGATACATAAGGTGTTTTCGTCGATACCATCGGTACTTCGTCACGAGAGAGTTCAAATTGTTTAAGTTCTTCTATGAATGCTGGAATATCTTCAGCGTGGTCTGTAAAACCTGCTTTAAGTACTCCGTGTTCACGTATTTTACGTGTGATACTACGTGTATCTACACCAGAAATACCTGGAATATCATATTGAACTAATACATCGTAGAAAGTCTTTTGTTGACGGAAGTTGCTAGGATGCGTACTCGCTTCTTTTACGACTACGCCACTTAATGTCGGTACTAACGATTCAAAATCATCTCTGTTAATACCGTAATTCCCGATTAAAGGATAAGTGAATGTAATGATTTGACCTGTGTAAGACGGGTCATAAATTGTTTCTTGATAACCCGTCATTGCTGTGTTGAAGACAATCTCACCTTTAGTCAGATTGTCTGATCCCAGCTTTCTTCCTTCATAAATTGAACCATCTTCAAATACAAGATATCGTTTTTCTAACATTGTTGTTTATTCCTCCTTGAATGCCACTTCTCCAGCTACCATTGTTAATACAGGGTTGCCGTATACTTTATAACCGATGAATGGTGTGTTGCTTGCTTTTGAATGGAAATCTTCTGCTTTGATTTCTCTCTCTTCTTCTAAATCGATTAATGTTAAGTCTGCTGTTTTGCCTTCTTCTAGGATGCCGTATGGCAAGTCAAAGATCTGTGCAGGTTTAATTGTTAAGTAGTCAACTAATTGTTGTAATGACCAATCTCCGTTTTTTACAAAGTGTGTGTAAAGTAATGGGAATGCTGTTTCACTGCCGACAATACCGAATGGTGCTTTTGTCATTGGTTGTGCTTTTTCGTCAGCTGCATGTGGAGCATGGTCAGTTGCGATACAATCAATTGTGCCGTCTAACAATCCTTCAATCAGTGCATCTCTGTCTTCTTTACTTCTTAAAGGAGGATTCATTTTGTACATTGCGTTGTCACCAGGGACATCGTCTTCTGTCATTAATAAGTGGTGCGGTGTCACTTCAGCAGTGACTTTGATACCTGCTGCTTTCGCATCACGGATAGCACGTACACTTTCTTTTGTTGAAACGTGACATACGTGGTAGTGACAATCTGCTGCTTCAGCTAATAATACGTCACGTGCGATTTGTACAGCTTCACAAATGTTTGGAATACCTGGAATACCTAATTCTTTACTGCGTTTCCCCTCGTGCATAGCGCCGCCGTAGATTAAACTGTTATCTTCACAGTGTGCAACCACTGCTTTGTTTAATTTGGCTGCTTGTTGCATTGCTTCATACATTGTGCCGGCTGTTTGTACCCCTACACCGTCATCTGTGAACGCAAATGCGCCGTGCTCAGCTAACCCTTTGAAATCAACTAATTCGCTGCCTGCTTGTCTGATTGTAATTGAAGCGTATGGTAATACACGAACACGTGCGTTATCTTCAATTAATTTGTTAAGTTTTTCTAAATGTTCAACTGTATCTGGTACTGGGCGAGTATTCGGCATTGGACAAACTGTTGTGAATCCACCGCGTGCTGCTGCTTTTGTACCTGTTTCAATTGTTTCTTTATGTTCTCCGCCTGGTTCTCTTAAATGTACGTGTACATCAACTAAGCCAGGTGCTGCGAAGCGACCTTTTGCGTCGATCACTTCAACTTCTGAACCTACTGTGATTTCTGGTGCGATTTCTTTTACTTTGTCGTCTTCTACTAAGATAGAAGCCTCTGTTAATTTACCGTCTTTTAATACTTTTGCATTCTTAATTAGCAACATCGATAAGAACCCCTTTCTGTTGTTCCGCAATAATATGGCTGATGACTGACATACGTAAGAACATGCCGTTTTTCATTTGTTTGAAGATACGTGCTTTTGGCGCTTCTACTAATTCTGTATCAATTTCAACGCCTCTGTTCACTGGTGCTGGGTGCATTACAATTGCGTTTGGTTTCATGCGGTTGTATCTTTCTTTTGTTAAACCGTATTTTTCATGGTATTCATGTGGATCAAAGTTTAATTCTCCGTCATGTCTTTCGTGTTGTACACGTAATAACATCACAATATCCGTTTCTTCGATGACATCATCAATTTTGACATAAGGTGCATCTAGAGTATCGTCAACCCATTCGTCTGGTGCTGCGAATTTAACGTTAGCACCTAAAGCTGTAAGTGCTTGGTAGTTACTGCGTGCTACACGTGAGTTTTTAATATCTCCACAGATTAACACGTTTAAGCCTTTGAATTTTTTGTATTCTTCATAGATTGTCATGATGTCAAGTAAGCTTTGCGTTGGGTGTTGACCACTGCCGTCTCCGCCATTAATGACTGGAATATTTAATCCCTCTAATTCTTTGTAGTAATCATTTTGTGGGTGACGGATAACTAATGCGTCTACACCGATGCTTTCTAAAGTTTTGCATGTGTCATATAATGACTCACCTTTTTTAACAGATGAAGTACTAGTTTCAAATGGAATTTCTTGCATACCTAAGCGACGTTCTGCCATTTCGAAGCTGCATTTTGTACGTGTTGAGTTTTCGAAAAATAAGTTTGCTACGTATGTGTCATTTAATTTATGAACTTTCTTACCTTGTTTATATTCGATTGCTGTTTCGATAAGTGAATAGATTTCTTCATTTGATAAATGTTCCATAGATACTAATTGTTTCATTGTTAATTCCCCCTAAGAATTGGATAAAGTTTATTTATTTGATGTTTCCGGTTTTACTTTAGGTAAAATTAGGTTCAATACGATACCTGAAAGTGCTGCAAGTGCCATACCTTCAACTTTGACGCCGTGAATATCGAACATTAAGTTTCCGATACCCACCACAAGAATAACTGACGCGATTACTAAGTTACGGTTTTCCGAAAAATCTACCTTGCTTTCAACCAGCATTCTTAAGCCGCTTGAAGCGATGATACCGAATAAGAGAATGGATACCCCACCCATGACTGGTGTTGGGATTGATGAAATCAATGCTGTGAACTTACCTACAAATGCCAGGATAATCGCAATGACTGCTGCACCGCCGATAACGTAGATACTGTAAATCTTTGTTATCGCAAGTACGCCGATGTTTTCACCGTATGTTGTACTTGGCGGTCCGCCGATAATACTTGCAAACATTGTAGATACACCGTCTCCGATAATTGATCTGTGAAGACCTGGTTTCTCGAAGAAGTTTCTGCCGACAATCTTGTTGATGACCATTTGATGTCCGATGTGCTCACTGACTGTGACGAACACAATCGGAACCATTAAGAGCACCAATCCGAAGTGGAAGCTTGGATGATAATCTACAAATGGTACATAGATGTGCGGCCAGTCGAACCATGATGCTTTCATCACTGGTTTGAAATCTACGATGCCGAAGATGATGCCTGCGATGTAACCTACAATGATTCCGATTAAGACTGGAATCAGCGAGAAGAACCCTTTCATGTAGCCTTGAACAACTAATGTTGTGATTAAAGTGATCATTGCGACAATCAAGTAAGTAACGTTGTAACCTTTCATGTCTGCAGTATTTTCAAACATTGCCATGTTGGCAGCTGTTGGCGCAAGACTTAATCCGATAACCATGATGACTGGTCCTACTACAACGGGCGGTAACAAATGCATAAGCCAACCGATTCCGCTTAGTTTGATTAAGATTCCGATGATGACATACATCACACCACTCATGAAGAGTGCCACAAGCATGTCTCCTAAGCTGTGTGTACTTAATCCTGTAATAATCGGTGTGATGAAGGCGAAGCTTGAGCCTAAGTATGCTGGAATCATTGATTTTGTAATTAAGATATAAAGCAATGTCCCGATTCCTGATGCAAGCAATGCCGCTGAAATTGGCAAGCCTGTTAGGAATGGTACTAAGACTGTTGCGCCGAACATCGCGAATAGATGTTGTAAGCTGAGAAAGGCCCATTGGCCTGCTTTCGGCTTTTCATTAACATCTAGTACGGGTTTCACCGTTCGCTCAAACATTTGTTCATTTTCCATTTCTCTTTCTTCCTTTCATAAAAAAATCTCTTTACAGCAATCAGCGTGCAAAGAGACATTGTGGGGGAAAGATAAGAAGGTGTTGTCTGTTTGAGATACACGTGTACCTCTTTAGAAGTTGTTTCTTACAAGATTTGTAGCCTCTCGTGCTAGCATTGTAAGTCGACAACAGTTCTTATCTAACCCTTTGTCAGTCTCTCGTACTGATTTAAAAGGGTAAGCTATTCAATTATAACTGCGTTGCGACCATCTGTTTCGTCTACATAGACTAAAACTTCTTCGTCTTTCGCAGTTGGAATATTTTTACCTACGAAGTCAGCGCGTATTGGTAATTCGCGGTGTCCGCGATCCACTAATGTTGCTAACCCGATTTTTTGTGGTCGAGAATGTAGTAAGATTGCATCGAGTGACGCACGTACAGTTCGACCTGTATAAAGCACATCATCAATGATGATAACGACTTTGTCTTTAAGGTCTACATCAATGACATAAGATTTCTCAGACATTTTAGGTGTCGGTAACTCTAAATCATCTCTGAATTGCGTGATGTCTAATGTTCCTGTAGGAACACTTACGTCTTCAATTTGTTGAATCTTCATTTGAATACGTTTCGCTAAAAATTCTCCGCGTGTTTTCACACCAAGCAACACAAGATTTTCAGTACCTTTGTTATACTCTAGAATTTCATGTGCGATACGTGTTAAAGTCCGCTGCATGCCTGCATCATCTAATACAATACGTTCTGTCATTCCCGCACTCACCTTTCCATAAAAAAATCCCGTATCTCAATTGAGAGACACGGGACACGAAGAACATGCGAGATTTACTATCTCAACTATTTAAATCAGTAACTGTTTTGTCGGTTACTTTACTAAATTTGTATGGCAATCAGGGTTGGTGAATTGCGTGTTCATACAAAATTACCTCTTAATAAAGTGTTTACTTAGTTACTTTCTCTAGTTTCAACATGTAAATTATCTGCCTTCGGAGCATCTCTGTACTCTCAATTAAAGACTTACGATTTCTTTATTAAACTGTACTAAGTTTAACACAGATAGATGAAAAGTCAAAGACATTTCCAAAACAAATATAAAGATTTTTCCACTCATACAAACATGATAAATAGTTAAGTTAATCTCCATGGTCAATTCATTCTAAAAGATCACAATTCTAAAACCTTTCTAGTGCTAACTTGCGTGTATTATCGTTTTACTTCATTCTAAAAGATCACAATTCTAAAACTAGTGACAACAAAGCGAAAATCGAGATTAGTTTTACTTCATTCTAAAAGATCACAATTCTAAAACAAGTTTTGTGTGTTTCATGATACAGGAAAGTTTTACTTCATTCTAAAAGATCACAATTCTAAAACAGCGGTAAACCCGTATTGATTAAAGCAAAGGTTTTACTTCATTCTAAAAGATCACAATTCTAAAACGATGCATCAAATGTTTTTACGCCCAATTCAGTTTTACTTCATTCTAAAAGATCACAATTCTAAAACCTTAAACAACGAGAAATCAAGGTTTTAGAGACCTTTATAATGACAGTAAACTAATATTTGTTCATAAATTGAATGAAGAACTCATCATCAAGATATGGATGTTGGCAAAATTCATGATAAGCTATCATTTTGCTTGTCTTATCCAAATCAGTTATTGTTTCTTTTTCTTTAAACAACAATAACTCTTCTCTTATTTGTTTAGTATTTACCGATTCTCCATTCGTTTTAATAAGCGCTAATGTATCAGACTCTATAATAAAATAAGGATGGCTCGTAACAATAATACTAAACATATTTAGAGTTTGCAGATATTTATTAAATGCCTTCATATCCGAAAGCCCTAAATGAGCTTCAGGGAATAACAAAACCAGCACATTTTCTTTTTCTGTTGATGTTAATGTGTCTATAAATAATTTGCGTTGCTCTATCGCATTTAAATCATCTAAATCATTATGAAAGTCTGGTTTAAACATGCCAAGCAACTTTTTCAAAACAATATTAGAGGATTGAAAGTCAACTTGATAACTTTCATTCTTTATTTCTAATGAGTTTAAGAAACTTTCTATCGTTGACTCTACCTTATTATATAATAAATTAGTCGTTTCTTCGTTAAAAATTTGTTGTTCGAAACGATGATATAATGCTTCTTTGAATATTTTACTATCAAAGAGGTTTATATCACCGCACGGAACAATAATTAAGTTTACATTATTAGGTAATATTGTTTGATAATTATCTGCTACAAGTCTAACGTTCTCATCATAATTTTTAGACTTAGACTGACTATACTTTATAAGTCCATCAGTTAAAGCATTCAATTTACTAGTATTCTGAAAAGAAATCACATTTAATTTCTGCTCTACTATTTCAATCGGTTTATTAAATTCTCCAACTAATTTCATAATTCAAGAATTCTTTCTGTTGTATTTACATCATATTTCGTTCTAGGTTCGCCAACTAGATAGGTCATGTCTGAAAATTGTTTTTCAGTGACAATTAACGATTGCACAATTCCATGCGCAGGTAAGTTTTGTTTAAGCTTACTTATTTGATGGTTTAATGTACCTCTATTTAATATCAATTTACAATAAATTGAATATTGGCTTCTGACATATCCTTCATTCAACAAAAATTTAACAAACTTTCTATATTCACGTCGTTCTCTCGAAGTTTCAACAGGTAAATCAAACATAATAAAAAGTCTCAAGAATCTCATATTACTCCTTTCAAACACCCAATTTTTAGAAGTTAAAAACAGGCATCTTAATAAAGTTGATATCTCCACTTTCCAAGAATTTAAAAATTCCATCCAAATAAATTTCAATCGCATTAACTAAAAAGTAATTCTTTTTGTTTAACTTAACTTTCTCATTAAACATGTTTAAAATCGCTCTTTTTTCCTCTTTTTAAAATTTATCGTACACATTTTGTAGAACCAAAAAATCTACCATCGGTCTAAATACTTCCATAAAATCACACGCTAAGTTAAAAGGGTTAAATTCATTTTTATGTTTTATCCCTATCTCAGTTAAATAACCTTTACTAACAATAGTTCGCACAAATACAGCTAATAATACTTGATAGCCATAATCCAGTCCTCCATTCACAAATTCATCTGAATTTCTGGATACGCCTGAATCTAAAATAATATTGAAATAAGACTTTGCGGCTAGTCCCTCTCTATTTGTACTATCATTTAATTTGGTTTCATGAACACAGTTATCAAAGAATGAGGTATCAATATTTCTATAAAAATATTGAATCACTTGTTTTTGTTTAGCAATTTTATTTTTTATAATCCTCTGCCAAAGTAATGATTTATATTCCTTATTCCAGTTCAATTGTTTAGCAATATGCCTAGATTGTTTGTGATGCCCATAAATTGGCACCACAAACGATGAAGGTAAATGTTTTTTATCGCATAAAAGCGTAATAATCTTATTTTCAGACAAGGCATTTAATAAATGTCCAGTAATAGAAACGCTTGGATTTTCTATCACCAAGCATAGAATTTCTTGGAGTGGAATTTTATACAATTCATCAGCTTTTACTATTAAATGATTCATTCTCAAGGACAACTTTGATTCTTTAGTAATTATGACAGTCCTAAAGCTCATTTTTAGACTCCGCTAATTTGAAAATAGATTTAGGTTTAGTTGTTTTTAAACCCGTAATAGATTTATATTGTATTTCAGCATTATTTTTAGTATCTATAAATGTGTTTGGCGTTTGTCCATTCCATCGTATCTTTAATTCTTTTGATCTCTCAGCTGAGACTTTAGTCATCTTCAAAACTTCTAATATAGATTGAGTCATTGAGTCGTTAGACTTTTCTGTATTGTTAAACAGATTTTTTATTAAGTTAACCTTTCTATCTCTAGATTGTAATCCAATACTATTTCTGAACTCTTCAATAACTTTTTCTGCAAACTGATTATAAAACTCTACTTTTTCTTGTTCTGTCATATTATTATATGGACTTAATGCCTGTTTTATTTTACGTTGCATTGCGATATCAAACTCTAATTGTTTACCATTAATGCGTTCATATGCAGAAACAAATAAGAATGGATGTCCATTGACAAGAAGTGCATCGCCCTTATTAATACTAAATAGATATTGTGCTTTTTTAATGTCTAATTTAGGAAATGCTTTTCTAACAATTTTCAATGCACGTGTATTCATATCTACATCAGCATTATTTACATATTCGAATACCGTTTCATTAAATACGCCGTAACCTATTAACTCTTGATCTTTTTTAACATAAGTGTAGCTAACTACAATACCACGTTTATTTTTCATTTCTTTATAAATAGCTGTTTTATTTTTATCCGAGTCATACTGTGCAGTCGTATTTTTAGGAGAAAAAGCACTTTGTTTATAGAATGCACTTTCTGTGCTTGTGCTTTCTACTTTTCTTGAATAATTGAACTTAAAATTATCTAAGTCAAATATCAATTTAGAAATCATACCTTCACCATATTCATTAACATAGTTTTCCATACGCTTGAATAGGAAGAATTCTCTTTTCTTATTATTCTCAGTAAATTCACCTAATTGTCTCCATTTTTCACGCACTTTTTCCCACTTGAAGTTAAATTCAAATAGATTAACTTTAGGATAAAAGACACGAGCAGCTTGATATACGAAACCATTTAAATACGCATCTACCGCATGATGCCAATCGTTAAGTTGACGAATTTTAGGTATATCAAATTTACGTCTTAATTCAGAAACGACGTTTGCTTTCATAGGAACGACAGTAGTTGATGGATATTCTTCTGTTAAGAAGTCACTTACATGAGAAATAATTTGTCTGGTTTCAACAAGTTGTCTTTGAATAAAACCTTCTTTATCCAAATCATTAAATTCTTTCTTCATTAATTTTGAAAGCTTACTACTGCTAATTAGGTCGTTTTCATATAGCATCTTCCAAAATGGAACAAGTACATGATTATCAAAAATTTCTAGCGGCATTTTATCGCCTGATTTTTTCTGGTTAGCGCTTTGTATAACAAGAACTTTATTGTTAATACTATCGTCCTTTACAAATGTTCTCGGTAAAATATGATCTATTTCATAGAGTTGATTATTCGTATCTGACATTAATCTTTCTAAATCTATCGGCTTCTTGGTATACATACATTTACCGTTTTGATGAATATAAAGCCATAATTTAGGATTAGAAAAATCTAAATCAGGATAAGCTTTTAGTTCTTCAAACAAACCTTCGAACTCTTTATTTCGTTTTAGGTTATTCTTTTTAACCAAATCATCCCAAAGTTCGCTACGTGACTTTTGGCGTTTACCTTTTGCTTGATCTTCTGTCGCAAATTCAATAATAATTTTCTCTGGTGCACCAAATAAATTGCTAATTTCTCTTACCATTTTTATCGCGTTCCAAATGCCCTTTTTAAGTGCAGGAGAAGTTCTTAATTCAGCAACATCTTTATAAGAAATTTTAGCATTTTTTACCTTATTACTATTTTTAATGAAACAATCAAATCCTAATGTTTTATCTGTGATAATTTCCATAAAGTTATTTTCTGTACTATACATCAAATCTATTAAAGAACGACCATTCACTTCTTTAGTTAGTAATTTTTCACTTAGTCTTCCCCATCCAGAATAATTCAGTTTAACAATTTGATTAAGTTGTTTTTCAGTAATATTTGGATACTTTTCACCAATTTTCTGTTTCAATATCGCTTTATCTTCAAAGATTGTAATCCATAAAACTAACTCTTCAATCATCTGTCTTTTGTTTTCAACAGAACCCAAAATAGCTTTCATATCATTATAAGTAGAGAGTTTTGACGCAAATTTAGAATCATTTTGCGTACCAAACACTTTTAATTTTTGACCACTTGTTTTGTTTAAAGTATTTCTATGTTCAGAGTTTTGCAGTAAAGTGATTAAATCTTTATGCGTGACATTCTTTTTCTTTTGGAACAGATTATGATAAATAAATTGTTTAACTTTAGGATCAAGTCTATGGATTCTATGCTTAGGTTCATTTTCTCCCCTAAGTTGCACATTATTAAGTTCATTGAGTACTTCCATCTCTTGGTATAACAGACTGTGTTTTGGTAATACATCTTCTTCTAACAAATAAGTACACTTACTTGTCATACGTCTGATGAATTTTTCAGCACTCTTAGATTTATCAATAACTTTGTCAAAGTTCCATGGTAAAGTTTGTTCATCTGATTTACGAATCATCCATGCAAAATCAGATTGTCCATTTTTATTAGTGAGCGGACCTACATAGTATGGAATTCTAAATGAAATTAAATTGATAACTTTACCAATCATCTCTTCAGTAATTTCAGGATAATATTTTTGTTGATTTCTAAGTATATTTTCCGCTTCAAACACATTATTTTGATACGGTATACTCGCATTATCCGTCGTATTTTGGACCACTAAGAACTTTTGTTCATCTATTAAATTTAAAACCTCAGTATATTCTTTAGGTACTAACCCTTTTAAGTCTTTCATCAATTTCGCATACTGATCTTTAGAATGAATTAAATATTGATCAAATTTAGATAGCTTCCCGAAATTTTTCGCATCAGGGTTTTCTTGATATGCCCTCATATCTTCTTTACTTGTCACGAAAAACTCATGATATTTATCATACTTATTTTGATAAACGATATCTTTAATTAACTTCAATTGACTTTTGAAAATCTTATAGTCTCTCACTTTAGCTGCAGAGATACTTGTTGCACCTTTTAATATTCTGTCTAACATAATACCCATAAAGAACGTATTAGCCGACTCAATAAAATTCAGTTGTTCATCTGTAAGAAACTCTGATAAATTTTCATAATAATCATCAGATAACGAAATTGCATCACTACCTGTAGCACTTTCTTTTATATCTTCTGCATTTTCCATATTTTCAAATAAAATACTTTGCTTAAATTTGAGGCCAACTAACATTTTAAATAGCTCTGCATGTGTTTAAGACACATTTTTCTTTAATTCTTTAGATTTATCATTTCTTGTTAACTGATCATCTTTCAAAGTATCAACAATCACTTTAATATCTTTATTTGAAATAGAGTCTTCATATGGATTAATACTCTGATATTGTTCTAACAGTTCTGATAGTTGTGCTTCATTATCAACAGTTTTTCCTTTATCAAAACTTAAATTATTAAATAAGAAATGGCCACGGTACTTAACTAAGTGGTAAAGCGCTAAAAATATTAATTCTGGTTCAAATTTCTTTTCGGGATGGTTCTGAATGTCTTGTTGTAAATGATAAATCGTAGGATAAGCTTTAGGGTTCTTCCCTAAAGCTTTTAAGACTTCAGATAAACTGCGATGTTTAAAATCCTCATTTGAATTTTTCCATTTATGCAAGTTTAATAATTGGTAAAAATTAGAATTCTTTACTAATGGTGCTAAAACTTCCTGTAATAATCCAAGACGTTTAATTCTTCTATTTTTACGTCTTCTACTTGTTCTAAATCCACGCCTTTCAGCTGCTGTATCTGCACCTTCAAATGTAAGCACACCTATCGCATCTTTATCATGGTATTTTAAAATATTAAAATCTAAATCCATACAAGCATAACCAATACTTGCTGTTCCAATGTCTAAGCTAAGAATATATGGGTTTGTTTTCTTCATGTCATCACCTGTTGTCGTAATAATTTATATAAATTATCTCAAAATTCTTTTATTTTATAAAGGCCTATGTTAAGATGTAATAGAAGTTTACTTCATTCTAAAAGATCATAAATAAGTTAAAACAAGCTTAAAGCGAAAATGTAGCTTAAATGCTAACGTCTTACTGTGTCAGTAAGACTTTTTTTATGCAAAAAATCCCTTGAAACGAACACTTTCATTTCAAGGGGTTTTCTATTAGATATTAAGTTTACTTTTATTTACGCATGTCTAGTGCGAATATCTTCAAGGATTTCCTCAAAGTAATCTGGAAGAGGTGCTTTTCTTTCGATGTATTCACCAGTTACTGGATGTGTGAAGCCGATGACACCTGCATGTAAGGCTTGACCCCCAATGTCCATTGTTTTTTTCGGTCCGTATTTTGGATCTCCAACTAATGGATAACCGATGTATTTCATATGTACACGAATTTGATGTGTACGTCCTGTTTCAAGTTCACATTCTACTAATGTGTAGTTGTTAAAGTGTTCTAACACATTAAAGTGTGTAATCGCATCTTTACCGTCATCGACAACATCCATAGCTTGACGGTCTACTTTATTACGGCCGATTGGCGCATCGATTGTACCGTAGTCATGTGGAATATTACCATGAACTAATGCCGTATATTTACGCGTTACAGTTTTGTCCATGAGTTGTTCCACTAAACCTCTATGTGCAATATCGTTTTTCGCAACCATTAATAAACCTGACGTATCTTTATCGATACGGTGGACAATACCGGGTCTGATTTCACCATTAATACCACTTAAATCTTTGATTTGGTACATTAAGCCATTTACAAGTGTTCCACTGTAATGACCTGGCGATGGATGCACAACCATACCTTTAGGTTTATATACAATTGCCACATCTTCATCTTCATAATAAATGTCTAAGTCCAGATTTTCAGGTTGAATATCCGCTTCAACCGTCTCCTTCTCCGTCACTTGAACTTGATCATTCTTCTTCATTTTATAATTCGCCTTCACAACTTTTTGATTCACTTCAACTAAGCCTTCTTTAATCCAATCTTGGATTTGGCTACGTGACCAATCAGAGTTTTGTTCAGGCAAGAATTTATCTATACGTTGGCCAACGTGTTCATCTTCTGTAATCTGAAAATCAAATTGAGTCATTTCAACACTCCTTTACTTCACTTTATTTTTCTTCGAATCAAACAACAACAAAATCAAAATTAAAATGACACCGACAGTCAAACTAGAATCCGCAACATTAAAGATTGGGAAATCATAACCGAAAATATACGTATCAATAAAATCGACCACTTCACCATTTTTCATGCGATCGATGAAATTACCTAACGCACCAGCAAATAGTAAACTGATTGCCATCTGCATCCAGAAATGACCTCTTGCTTCTTTAACGTAGAAATAAGTAAGTAACCCTAATACAATAATCGTAACTAAAAAGAAAAAGCCCATCTTGCCGCTGAGTATTCCCCATGCAGCGCCTGTATTACGGTGAGAGGTAATGTTTAAAAATCCTGGAATGACTGAATATGAGTCGCCTACTGACATTGTTTTTACAATATATGCTTTAGTAAATTGATCTAAAATCAGTACCGCTAAGGTCACAAATAACGTGGCACCGATGAAATATGATTTTCTCATGTCTTCCTCCTTGAAGCAGCCAGCTCATCTATTGTGTTATCACAATGATGCATACTGACCTTTCACTTCTTCATAACAACATTGTATATTATAACAAATTGCCAGTAGAACAGATACTAAAATTATCAATTAAGCTTCTTTAGTATCTTGTGTCTTCGGATTCTCTTTTGGATGAATATAATGATAATTTTGAACTTGTTGTGGTTGAATCGTACGTGAAGTCACTTTATGAGGGGCAACGTAATTCATTTCAGTTACATATAATGAACCATCGTCATTCACATGTTCAATGTATGCGACATGACCTTCTTCACCTCTTGGTGATTGTAAGAGTGATGAAGCTTTAGGTTGTTGATTCACTGTGTAACCCGCTTCTTCAGCTTTGTCTGCCCAGTACTTCGCATCTCCCCAACTTTTACCAATCATATTACCGTCATCTTTGACTTTCTCAAACACATAATCCGTACATTCTCCATCATCGTACGGATTAAATGCCATAGGATCAGGTTTCATCTGTTCTATATAATGTTCAATCTCATCTTGATGGTCGACTGCCACATATGTTGCTCCACCAAGGACGACCAACATAACACCTGCTGAAATTAGTTTTTTCAATGATTATCAAACTCCTAGATAATTAAATCGAAATGCGATACCGTCCGGTCCTTTTAGCCAAGTATGTGTCGTCTCTGGATAATGGAAATCTACTAATGTTAAACCATACGTATCATCATTTTCCATCCGCTGCATACTAGACATCCAATGATTGACAGCTAAAGTATGATGATAACCGTTTGATGACATAAAGAGCGATGATTTATTCACAAAAGAAGATTCTTCTAATCCAAAGTGTGCTAAGTAATAATCTTTCACTTCAGAAATACGTACCGTCTTCAAATGTAAATTACCAATCATACTGTCATCTGGAATACCTTGCCATCCATCACGTGAACGTAAGTTCATTAGTTTAGAGGCATATAAATGTCTTGTATCCATAATCACACGGTTCTCTTTATCAAAATCCCAAGTTTCTTCCGGTTGGTCCGCATAAAATTCAAAGCCATTACCTTCAGGGTCTGTAAAATATAATGACGTACTGACATTATGTTCCGCACCATTTAACGGGATTTCATGTTCCGTTAAGTGTGCCATTAAATCCGCTAAATGCGCGTGCGAACCTAAGCGAATACCGATATGAAATAATCCTGCTTCTGATACTAATGGCTCTCTGCCATCATCTATTTGATGTAAGGTAATGCGATGTTTTGAATCTCCTACTTCATATTGAATAGAAGTATACGTTTCATTAATCACATTAAATCCTAATATCTCTTCATAAAAGTGTTTTAAGTTTTCTTTATCTCTCACATTTAACGTCACACCATTGACGTAATGTTTTTCTCCTAATTGACGCAATGCCGTCGCTCCTTTCTGTCTATTTTCATTGACGTTCCATAAGCGTATTACTCATTATACCGAGTTTTCGACTCAATTACTCAGGATTGGCTCACAGTCTATACATTGAAAAAAGGCTCTATACTATTTAGGACTGGTGATA
>NZ_KV820935.1:0-29136 GCF_001815505.1 Staphylococcus sp. HMSC072B07
TTTTATTTTGGACTGTATTTATGTCCCAGCCCCGGTACCACTGAAAATGGGATGTTCCCATTTGGCGTTGTAGTTGATGCATACACTAGAGATCGATTACTACAATCGATTCAGGTGGGTCAAACGTTAAAAGCACATCCACGTGCTTTAGCGTTTGATCGCAATCTACAACTGAATATCAATGTGAATGTATTTAAAGCGAGTCAAAATTTTGAAGTCATTCATTTGAACCAATTAAAGGAGAGTATCCAAGCATTTGATTTTTGTGAATATGCTGACGGTGACTTTAATCCTGCTAAAATGCAATCGATTTATGATGCATTGTCAAACCCACATGGAGATGCGAAGACTGAATTACGCTATTTAATAGGTCGAGGACAAGGTTTGACGCCATCAGGCGATGATATGTTAGTCGGGATGTTGTTTGTTCACTTTATTAGACCGTTTATTCAGCCGCAGCATTTAACAGAAATTGAACAGCTGGTGGATGAACCTTTAACGACATTGGTCAGCCAAACCTTTTTAAAGTATGCCGTTAAACGTATTTTTAGTTCTAAATTAACTGATTTGATGGAAGACGCCTCTAAGTCGACGTTAGAAAAACTTCTCCAAGTAGGCTCATCATCAGGTAAAGACACACTTTATGGTATGTCTATAGCTTTATTGAAGGAGTGAAAGAAGAATGGGTAAATATGTTGTTTTAGCACTTGGCGGTAACGCAATTTTACAACCTGGCCAAGAAACAACGTTTGAAAATCAATATAACAACGTAAAAAATGCGGCAAGCAAAATGGCCGACATTAAAGAAAGTGGACACAAAATTGTTGTGACACACGGTAACGGACCGCAAGTAGGTAACATCATCGTTCAAAACGAAGCGGCTAAAGACCAAGTTTCACCAATGCCGATTGATGTTTGTAACGCTGAATCTCAAGGTTTCATCGGTTATATGATGGAAAGCGCACTGAAAAACGATTTATACCAACGCGGTATCGATTCAAATGTTGTGTCATTTTTAACGATGGTTGAAGTCAGCAAAGATGATCCAGCTTTCGATAATCCAACGAAACCAATCGGTGTGTTCTTCTCAGAAGAAGAAGCAAAACGTATGGAACAAGAACAAGGTTTCACTATGGTTGAAGATGCTGGCCGTGGCTATCGTCGTGTTGTACCTTCACCAGAACCAATGGTGATCAACGGTGTAGACGCGATTAAACGCTTAATGACAGACACAGTTGTCATTTCATCAGGCGGTGGCGGTATCCCTGTATATCGTGACGATGACGGTAAAATTCATGGCTTAGAAGCGGTTATTGATAAAGACCGTTCAGGCTTGAAATTAGCTGAACAAGTGAACGCTGATACGTTCATTATGTTAACTGACGTACCGAATGTTTATATCAACTACGGTAAAGAAAATGAAGCGAAATTAGAAAACATCTCAGTTGAGGAAGCGGAACAATATGTTGCGGAAGGTCAATTCCCAGCAGGCAGTATGTTACCGAAAATCCAAGCTGCGATTGAATTCGCGAAAACAGGTAAAGAAGCGATTATCTGTTCATTAGCAGACGCTGTCGATGCTTTAGAAGGTAAAGCAGGTACACGTATCACTTTAAATAAATAAGTGACGTGATGCATAGTAAGGTATGTTAATCTTCTATACCTGTACTTGCATTGATGAAACGAAAGACATAGAATAAAGTTAATTCAATGAGGTGGGGAGATTAGGTTCTGTCCTACCTCTCTCTTTATTTTCAAATAAACTTAAATAAATGGAGAAAGGGTGAGCATATGGTACAGGATGAACGCTTCCAAAAACATAGATTGCGCGATTCGTGGTTGATTGTTCTTGCGATGGTCTTTGTCGCATCAACATTACGTGCACCGTTAACAGCAGTTGGTCCGGTTATTGATCAAATTAAAGATGCCTTATCAATAAATAACAGTGTGGCAGGTATCTTAACAACGATCCCGCTGTTGATTTTTGGTATTGTATCACCGTTTGTATCTAAAGTATCCTCGCGTCTGACAATGTCTAAGACGGTGTTCTTATCTACGATTTTAGTCATTATTGCGTTAATCGTACGTGTCTCTGGCGGATTCCCGATTTTCATCCTTGGTACAGTGTTGCTAGGTATTGGTATTGCCTTTGGTAATGTCGTGCTGCCAAGTTATGTAAAATGGAAATTCCCGCTTCAAATCGGCCTAATGACAGGCTTATACAGTGGTACAATGAACTTCACTGCAGGTTTAGGCGGCGGCTTAAGTTATCCGTTATCTGAAGCGGGTACATATCGTCTATCGTTAGGTTTTTGGTTAGTATTTGCGATTATTGCGATTATATTATGGGTTCCGCAAATGCTTTCAGGTACGAAACAAGAGAAAGCCATGCTTGAACAAGCAGCTAAAGAAGAGAAAAAGTTATTTAAAATCAGTCGTTCTAAACTCGCATGGACAGTCGCATTCATGATGGGCTTCCAATCTATGATTTTCTATACAGTTGTCGCATGGGTACCGTCTATCTTAGTAGATAGAGGTGTAGATGCTTCAACAGCAGGCTACTTATTGATGCTGAACCAATTCGCACAAGTACCGATGACGTTTATTTTCCCTATTTTAGCGTCACGTATGAAGAACCAAAAACTATTAGTGACTATCGTTTCCGCATTCTTTATTATCGGATTCGCACTGTTCTTCTCACAATCATTCACGCTATTAATTATCGGTATGATTTTAGCCGGCTTTGGTATGGGTTCTGGATTTAGTTTATGTATGACATTCTTCTCAATCCGTGCACGTACAAGTGATGGCAGTATCGCATTATCTGGCTTCGGTCAATCCATCGGTTACTTCATCGCCGCAATCGGACCATTCTTAATTGGTTTACTACACGATGTGACTGGTGGATGGATTTCTGGAATTATTTCACTCGTTGCGATGGGTGTCTTATTCTATGTATTTGGATTGCTTTCTTCACACGGTGAAGTAGAAGATGAATTAGCATAGTTACTTTAAGCATGACAGTAAATAGACTTACGCTGTCATGCTTTTTTAATGGAAATTTAGAGATACATTCATAGCCCTTTTGAGAATGGTCTCATATAATGGAAGTAAGTCGAAATAAAGGGAGAAATCAATGGAAAATTTTAATGAGTATTTAAATAAAATCGAGGATCCAAAACAAAAGGAAATTTTAACAACTGTTTTTAACTGGGTAGATGAAACGTTTCCTGAGTTGGAAAAAGCCATTAAATGGAATCAACCTATGTATACACATCATGGTACCTATATTATCGGGTTCAGTCGTGCAAAGGCACATTTCTCTATAAATCCTGAAGCTGCAGGAATGAAGCCGTTTATAGACCGTTTTGACGCAAATGGCTATACGTATACTGAAAACTTATTCCGTATTAAATGGACGCAAGATATAGACTATGACTTATTAAAGGATATGATTCAATTCAACTTAGAGGATAAAGCAGACATTACGTCTTTTTGGCGTCATTATAAATAAAGTCAGTAGGTGTTTATATGGATGATAAGACAATTGAAATGTTGAAAACACATGCAATGTACTTATTAGGGCTAGAATTAAAAGTGTTTGATAATCGTCATATTAATCAAATTGTAAATGAAATTAAAACGCCGTTTATGAATTACGAAAGTAAACAATTACGTAAGTCTTTAAAGACTTACATTAATGAGATGAGCAGTCAGCACATTTACTTTTATACCAATGCGTTTAATGTCCATTATTATTTCTTCAAGTATCGTAAACAAAAACAATTTATTATGATCGGTCCTTTCTTAAATGAACGACCGACTGAAAAACAGAGTCATGAAATGCTGCAAGAAGCGGGCATTAAAATATCAAAGATGGCTACTTTGAAACAATATTTATTGAGCATTCCGGTTTGTAATCGTAGAGACGCATTGAAAATGACACGATTAGCCGTACGTTTTATTAAAAATCGAGATGTGAATTATGAAGTCATTCCATTTACATTAAAGATGCATACAACAGAACTAGGTTATACAGCGACACAAGAACAATATGAATTCACATTGAATGAATTAGAAGAAAGATATAAAGTTGAGAATCAATTAATCACTGCGATGGAAAATGGTGATAAAGAAACAGTATTTAATTGTCTGATAAAATTAATGAGTAGTGTGGCTGGTATGAAACGTTCAAATGATTACGCTTTAAACGCAAAATATAAAGCTTATATTTTAAATACATTCGGACGTAAAGCAATCGAAAAAGCAGGCGCAAACTTGTTGCTAGTCGATCAGATTTCTAAAAAATATGCTGCTGAAATAGATGAAGTAGTTAATTTGCAGGGACTCAGTGATGTGATGCATGCGTTAACTATGGAATACACCGATATTGCTCAAAAAGTGAAACAGTACGAACACACACCAAAAGTTAATAAAATTCTGCAGTATATCGATTTACATTTAGATCATCCACTCACGCTTCAATATTTAGCAGAGATGGTTGATTTATCTCCTTCTTATTTATCTAGAATCTTTAGCGAGGAATTAGGCGTTACCTTATCACAATACATCATTAAAGCTCGCATTAAAGTTGGGCGGGACTTGTTAGTGCGAACCAATATGTCTGTCTCTGACATTGCAGTTTATGTCGGGTTTAAAAATCAAAGTTATTTTACTCAAAGATTTAAAGAAGTATATCACATGTCTCCATTAAAGTATCGAAAAATGAAAAAACATACAAAATGATGAAACCGTTTACAATCGCTACACCATTATTGTATCTAAATTCATAAACATAAACAATTTTTCATAGTATCAATTTGTCAGAAATCTCGGAAAAAACGCAAATAAGGTAAAAATTTGTATAAAAACGTAAAAAAAATGATAAAAACAGCGGATATTCCAAGAGTAAAAAGTAAAATAGTAACGTAAAATTTCATATCATTTTTCGCCGGAAATTCATTGTTCGTGTAGATAAATATTACAAAGAAACGCTTTTATATCAAGGGTTTAACTTGATTGATAAAGGCGTTTTTTTATTTGCATTTTTTGCATAAAAAGAGGTCTGAAATCTGATGGAAAATTGACCATTCTTAAAAAAACTTTTACTTTAGTGGTGAGCTAGCTAGTTAAAAAAAGTATTTTTAAGGGAGGATTAAACAATGCATAAATATACAATATTGGAACAGTTGCATAACAATTATCTGGTCGCAGTTGTCAGAGGCAAATCACAAGAAGATGCACAAAATATGATTGATCAAATTATAGAGGGCGGAATCAAAAATATTGAAGTAACATTTACAACACCAGGTGCAGAACATGTGATTCAACATTTACAACAACATGCTGATGACACAGTTGTGATTGGTGCTGGCACTGTACTTGATGCGCATACTGCGCGTATCGCAATTTTAAACGGCGCTAAATATATCGTCAGTCCAAATTTTGATGGAGACATTGCACAGTTATGTAACTTGTATTCAATTCCGTATCTGCCTGGTTGCGGGTCGGTCACAGAAATTACAGATGCATTGAAATCAGGTGTAGATTTAGTCAAAGTCTTTCCAGGTGATGTGCTTGGTTCAGGTTTTATCAATGCAGTTCACGGACCTATTCCAAATGTCGAAATGATGCCTTCAGGTGGTGTATCCATTGATAATATGGACGAATGGTATAAAAAAGGTGCCTATGCAATCGGTATTGGCGGCGGATTAACAAAAGGTGCGAAAGACGGCAGTGATAACATCATTTATCAGAACACGAAGAAATTTGTAGAACGCTTCGAACGTATTCGAGGTGATAAGTCATGAATTTTATCACACTAGGTGAAATCATGATGCGTTTAACACCTCCAAACCATCAAACGATTACAGAAACCACATCGTTTGATGCGGTCTATGGCGGTGCAGAAACGAATGTAGCTGTCGGGTTAGCTGGATTCGGCGTATCAACACAAGTGATAACGGGATTACCTCAAAATGAGCTTGGGCAAGCTGTATTAAGAACTTTAAGAAAGTACGGTGTCGGGACAGATCATATCGTACAAGCTGATGGCAGATTAGGTGTGTATTACTTAGAAAAAGGATTTGCTTATCGACCTTCTAAAGTAGTGTATGATCGTGCGAATTCAGTATTTTCACAGTTGGATACAACGTCAATTGATTTTGAAGCAGCTTTTAAAAATCAACAGTGGTTCCACTTTACAGGTATTACACCTGCATTGAATGAACAGTTGTTTAAGGTTACGTTACAAGCCGCAAAAGCCGCAAAATCACAAGGCTTATTTGTAAGTTGTGATTTAAACTTCCGCGCAGCATTATGGTCTTTTGAAACAGCACGTGAGGCGATGTCTGAGTTGTTACCTTATGTTGATTTAATCTTTGGTTATGAACCTTTATCACTTACAAATGAAGATGGAACGGATAAAAAGGATGGCTTAGATAGATTAGCTTCGATTGAAACATTAAAACCATATTTAGCTGAAATACACGAACGCTATGACATTGAATACATTGCTTTTACACAAAGAAAAAATTTTACGAACTCAAGAAACCGCTTACAAGGTTTTATATCACATAGAAACCATATAGAACAGACAGCACAATTTGATTCAGATATTTTAGACCGCGTCGGTACTGGTGACGCATTCAGCACAGGGATTATTTATGGATTAATGGAAAATTGGGATTTGAGAACGACAGTTCAATTTGCGATTAACAATATGTTGTATAAGCACGCCATCCATGGTGATTATCATACAGCGGATGTTGAAACAATTTTCCAAATTACAGATTCAGCGGATATTAAACGCTAGAAAAGAGGTCATGCTATGGAAACGATGACAAAACGACAAGAGGAAAAAGTTGAAACATTTAAAGCGATAGAAAAGCCGAAATTACCGCTCAAAGAGAAAATTGCTTATGGATTTGGTGACTTAGGTAACGGAATGATGTTTGACTTAGGTCAAATCTACTTACTTAAGTTCTATACAGATGTTTTAGGAATATCAGCAACGTATGCAGGTTTAGTATTCCTAATTTCAAAAATATTTGACGCTTTTGTCGATACAGGTGTCGGATCTTATGTAGATTCACGTAAAAATATTGGTCCAAGAGGTAAGTTCAGACCATATATCTTATTTGGGACAGTACCTTTAGCAATTATGACAGTAATGACCTTTATCACCCCGAATTTAGATTATACCGGTAAAGTGATATGGGCATTCGCAACTTATATGATATTCAGTATGGCTTATTCAATTGTTAATATTCCTTATGGTTCACTTTCTGCATCTATGACAGTAAACGCAGATGACCGTACACAACTTTCAGTGTTCAGAAATATGGGGTCACAAGGTGCGTTGTTCATTACAGGTATCATTGTTTTACCTATGGTAAGCCAATTCCCTAATCAAGCAATTGGGTTCCCAGTTGTTGTAGGTGTACTTGCGGCAATTGGTGTGATTTTCCACATCATTTGTTATAAAGGTGTTAAAGAACGCTTTACAGTAGAACCCCCTGATACAAAAGGACAAAGTAGAATTGCGTTTAAAAACTTATTGAAAAACGGAGCATTCGCAGTGCTTGCCTTCTATACATTACTAACAATTACAGCCATGTTCTTAAAGCAATCTACACAATTGTATTACTTCCAATATGTACTTGGCGAAGTTAATTTAGTAGGCATTGTTAGCTTGTTCAACTTTATCGCACTGATTCCAGCATTATATCTTACAACTGTTTTAAGTAAGAAGTTTGGTAAAAAAATGACTGCGATTATTGGTGTTGTAGGCTTTATCATTTGTGAAATGTTAAACTATGCATTCTTTGGAGAGAACGTTGTAACCTTCTTAATCTTTAGTACATTAGGCATGTTCTTCCTAGTGATTCCTAATACAGTTACATGGGCATTTATCGCAGACGTTGTAGAATACGGACAATGGAAATCAGGAGTTCGTACTGAGGGGATTATTTATTCAAGCTACAGCTTCACACGTAAAGTATCACAAGCTTTAGCTGGATTTATTCCAGGTATAGCACTAACGTTTATTGGTTATCAACCGAATGTCGAGCAAACTGCCGATACATTACAGGGGTTAGGACTTTTATACTTTGTCGTACCTGCTGTTATCAGTTTAATTGCGGTAATTGTCTTCGGAATATTCTATAAATTAACAGATAAACGACATGAACAAATTGTAAAAGAATTAGCGTTAAGAGAAGAAATTTAAAAGGAGCGTATATACTATGGCATTTATCAATGAAACTTTTATGTTACACAATGATAAAGCAGTACAACTTTATGAAAATTATGCAAAAGACATGCCAATTTATGACTACCATTGTCATTTAGACCCTAAACAAATCAGTGAGGATCATCACTTTGATAACATTACAGATTTATGGTTGAGCGGCGATCATTATAAATGGAGAGTTATGCGTGCTCAAGGTATCGAAGAACATTACATCACTGGAGATGCGGACAAAAAAGAAAAGTTTGTCAAATGGGCACAAGCACTTCAAAACGCAGTCGGCAACCCAGTGTATCACTGGTCACAATTAGAACTTGCGATGTACTTCGGTGTCTATGATTTATTAACTGAAGATAACGCAGAAGAAATTTATGAGCGTGTGAATCAATATCTGAAAGACAATCATGTGACAACGCAATCTTTAATTAAAGAATCAAAAGTTAATTTGATTTGTACGACAGATAATCCAACAGATGATTTACATTATCATGATGAAATTAAAGCCCAATCTGATTTCAAAACAGCAGTTTTACCAGCATTCAGACCTGATGCAGCATTTAAAATCGGTTCACAAGATTTCTTAGATTTTGTTGAAAAACTAGCTGAGATTACTCAACCGATTCAAAGTGTTGAAAGCTTCATTGACAGTTTGAAACAACGTATCGATTACTTCCACAGCAAAGGCGGCAGATTAGCTGACCATGGTTTGGAACGAATTGATTATGAAGATTTCACATCAGAAGAAATCACGGACATCTTCAGAAAAGCATTAAGCAAAGAAACGGTTTCTGATTTTGAAAAAGCACAATTTATCACATTCGTCTTAAATGAGTTAAGCAAAGCATACGCTGACAAAGGATGGACAATGCAAATTCACTTCGGTGCGATCAGAAATAACAATACGAGAGCATTTGAAAAGCTAGGTCCAGACACAGGTTTTGATTCAATTAACGATCAAACGAACTTAGCCTATAACTTGAACCATTTACTAGACATGATGGAACGTGAAGATCACTTACCAAAAACGATTCTTTACAACTTGAACCCAAATTATAACGACGTTGTAGGTTCAACAATTGCGAACTTCCAAACAGAGCCAGGTATTGCGAGTAAAATCCAACACGGTGCTGGCTGGTGGTTCAACGATACAAAACGCGGCATGTTGAGACAAATGTCATCACTAGCTGATCAAGGTATGCTGATGCACTTTGTAGGTATGTTGACTGACTCAAGAAGCTTTATCTCATACGCACGACATGAATACTTCCGTCGCATTCTATGCACATATATCGGAGAGATGGTTGAAAATGGAGAAATTCCAGATGAACCATCATTATTAGAAAAATTAATTAAAGGCATTTGTTACAACAATGCTTATCATTACTTTGGATTAATTAAGGAGGAGAATAATCAATGAAGATGACATTTCGTTGGTATGGTAAAGAAGATCCAATTAGTTTAGAGTACATTCGTCAAATTCCTGGTATGGAAGGGATTGTCAGCGCAATTTATGATGTACCTGTTGGTGAAGTTTGGCCATTAGATAAAATCGAAGCACTAAAGAAAGAGATAGAAGATGCTGGTTTAGAGTTATCTGTGATTGAAAGTGTACCAGTACATGAAGATATTAAGTTAGGACGTCCTACACGTGACAAGTATATTGAAAACTACCAACAAACATTACGTAATTTAAGCAAAGCAGGAATTAAAGTTGTGTGCTATAATTTTATGCCAGTGTTTGATTGGACGCGTTCAGACTTAAAATATCGTTTAGACGATGGTTCAACTGCTTTAATCTATAACGAAGACCATATCAAAAAGATGGATCCATTAAGCGGGGAACTTTCATTACCTGGTTGGGATTCAAGTTATACGAAAGATGATTTAGCAGATTTATTTAAAGCTTATGAATCTGTTGATGAAGAAAAGCTATGGGAAAACTTGTCTTACTTTATTAATAAAATTATCCCTGTAGCTGAAGAGGAAGATATTTTAATGGCGATTCATCCGGATGATCCACCATGGAATATTTTCGGCTTACCACGAATCATCACAAATAAAGAAAACTTAGAACGCTTCATTAATCTATATGATTCAAAATCAAACGGTTTAACAATGTGTTCAGGTTCATTAGGCTGTGATAAAAACAATGATTTCCCTGAAATGTTACGTTACTTCGGTAAAAAAGACCGCGTACACTTCGTGCATGCGCGTAATATCAAACATACAGGTACACATTCATTTGAAGAGTCTGCACACCCTTCAGATAAAGGTTCTTTAGATATGTATGAAATTGTTAAAGCTATGCATGACTTTGGTTATGAAGGTCCTGTACGTCCAGACCATGGCCGTATGATTTGGGGCGAAACAGGTAAACCAGGTTACGGTTTATATGACAGAGCACTAGGTGCGACATATTTAATCGGACTTTATGAAGCAGTAAGTAAAGGTAAGGAGTGAGCATATGATTCCATACGAAATTGATTTGAACAATAAAACAGTAGTAGTGACTGGTGGTAATGGTGTCATCGGCTCAGCGATGTCGAAATCATTAGCTCAAGTCGGTGCTAATATTGCGATTATTGGGTTGAATGATGAGACAGGTGCACAAGTTGTACGTGAGATTGAAGAAGCGGGCGGTAAAGCACTTTTCATTTCAGCAAGCGTTACAGATAAAGCACAGATGGAACAAGCAAAAACAAAAATCCATGAAGCATTTGGCAAAGTGGATGTGTTAATTAATGGTGCAGGCGGTAACCATCCTAAAGGTACAACGGATGATGAACATTTTGATAAAGATAATAAAGATCAAATGCAGACGTTCTTTGAATTGGATGAAGCAAGTGTTGGTTTTGTGTTCGACTTGAACTTCTTAGGTACGTTCATTCCATCACAAGTCTTTGCGCAAGACATGATTGATAACAAAGAAGCAACAATCATCAACATTTCATCAATGAACGCATTTACACCATTAACTAAGATTCCAGCATACAGTGGAGCAAAAGCAGCTGTCAGCAACTTCACGCAATGGTTAAGTGTTTACCTTGCTGATACAGGCGTACGTGTTAATGCGATTGCGCCAGGGTTCTTAGTGACATCTCAAAATGAAAAGTTATTAATTAAAGAAGATGGCAGTTATTCAGCACGTGCAGAAAAAATCTTGAATGCGACACCTTTACATCGTTTTGGTAAACCAGAAGAATTAATCGGTGCATTATTCTTCTTAGTCGATTACCGTTCATCAAGCTTTGTGGACGGCGTAGTATTACCAGTTGATGGCGGGTTCAATGCATATTCAGGCGTATAATAAATGAAGGAGAGAATGATATGTTATATCCAATTACAACAGAAACAAGAAATATTATTGATTTAAATGGCACTTGGAAATTCCGATTAGAACATGCGAATGAAAAGTTAGATGCGACACAACCATTAGATACTGATTTAGTGATGAGTGTCCCAGGTTCATATAACGAGCAAGGTGCGATTAGTGAGATTCGTAACCATGTGGGTACTGTCTTTTACGAAAGAGACTTTATCGTACCAAAAGCATTACGTGACGAGCGTTTAGTTTTACGTTTCGGATCAGCTACACATGAAGCGATTGTATATATTGATGGTGAAGAAGTTGTATCTCATAAAGGTGGTTTCTTACCATTTGAAGTAGATATTACAGATAAAGTTGGAGCAGGCAGCCACCGTTTAACTGTGTCAGTAAACAACATTTTAGATCACTCAACACTACCTGTAGGTAACTATGAAGAGTTTACAGATGAAGATGGCAACTTAATCAGAAAGAACACACCAAACTTCGACTTCTTTAACTATTCTGGCTTACACCGTCCGGTTAAAATCTACACAACACCACATAAATATGTAGAAGATATTACAGTGGTGCCTAAGGTTGAAGGTGACAATGCGACAATTCGTTATGAAACTGAGGTTGTCGGTGATGTGGAAGAGATACGTGTTGAATTATTAGATGAAGAAGGTACAATCGTAGGTTCAGCCACAGGTGTACAAGGTGACATCAAAGTAGAAAATCCACGTCTATGGGAACCGTTAAACGCATATTTATATAACTTAAAAGTAACATTATTCGACAATGGTGAAGTGGTTGATACGTATACAGAACGTGTAGGTATCCGCTCTGTTGAAGTGAAAGATGGTCAATTCTTAATCAACAACAAACCATTCTACTTCAAAGGATTCGGTAAACATGAAGATACACCTATTAATGGTAGAGGCTATAATGAAAACGCAAATGTTATGGACTTGAACTTAATGAAGTGGATCAATGCGAACTCATTCAGAACAGCGCACTATCCTTATTCAGAAGAAATGATGCGTCTTGCGGATGAACAAGGTATTGTAGTAATTGATGAAACTACTGCAGTAGGGGTTCACTTGAACTTCTTAGTACACTTAGGTAAATCAAATAATCCTATTGATACATGGAAAGACATTAAAACAAAAGAAGCGCATGAACAAGTGATTCGTGAATTAATCGCACGTGATAAAAACCATGCATGTGTTGTAATGTGGTCTATCGCTAACGAACCAGAATCAGATGCTAAAGGTGCGAAAGAATATTTCGAACCGCTTGTACAACTGGCAAGAGACTTAGACCCACAAGATCGTCCAATGACAATCGTAACAATCATGTTCTCGCAACCTGATAACTGTCAAGTTCAAGATTTAGTCGATGTACTTTGCTTGAACAGATATTATGGTTGGTATGTAGACCAAGGTGATTTAAGAGCAGCGAAAGCATCATTGAAGAAAGAAATGGATGGCTGGTCTAAAGTACAACCGAATAAGCCAATTATGTTTACAGAATACGGTGCAGATACTGTAGCTGGATTACACGCAATCGATGACATTATGTTCACAGAAGAATACCAAGTGAAATATTACGAAGCTAACCATGAAATCGTAGACCAATATCCACAGTTTATCGGGGAACAAACTTGGAACTTCGCTGACTTCGAAACAAGTACAGGCCATATTCGTGTCCAAGGTAACCGTAAAGGTATCTTCACAAGAGATCGTAAACCAAAATCTGTAGCGTTCTACTTCAAAGAGCGTTGGGCAAATATTCCAGATTTCTACTATAAAACAAAGTAAGCCAATGATTGAAACTCACTGAACATTAAAATATTAAATAATAATTACTCCCAAAATCCAATATGTAAGTATATAAACAAAGCCTACTATATAAAAACAGCGCAACCTCCCAGGGTTGCGCTGTTTGTTTCTGTTGATTAATTCAATTGTTTATTTCGCTTATCTTTCAAGTATAAGAGTGTTTCTATAATAAAGACGATAATGAGTGAGAAGCCGAATAAAGGCATTAAAACTCCTAAGATAATCAAAGTAATTATAAGTGAAATAGACATCGGCTTTTTCACACGTCTTGGTAGCATTTCAGCTTGTTTCATGTGTTTTAAGCGTCTAAACCAAGACATGAAACCAAAGATGATTCCGCCTAAAAAGGCGATACATACGAGTAAGTTAATAATTTTGTTAGCCATACCGAAGAGGTGGCCTTCGTGAAGCGGAATGCCCCAAGTTAACCATTTCGCTAGGATACCGTAATCTTGATAATCCACTTTACCTAATTGTTTACCAGTATATTGGTCCATATAACGTGTGGTTTCTTTTTCAGGTGCGACATCAAAGCCGGTTACACCACTATTGCTGGCTTTAGATAGCGTAAAGGAACCATCAGGACTGGTTGGATAAACAATCGCAAAAGGACGTGTTAAACCTTGCTTTTCAGCGTTGTGAATCACTTTATCCAAAGATAATTGACCGGGAATATTTGTCATCGGCATCGCCATACTACCGTGATGCCCGCCACCTTCTGATTGTGGTGCTGCTTTTTGTCTTAAAGCCCATGGAATTTCATTGGCTTCTGATTTAGGTGGATTTGCGACGAGTTGAGTTTGTCCTAATTGTGGGTACGCAGTTGAAATCTGATTGATTTTAGCACCCATGAAGCCAGACCAAGGTAAGCCTGTAAAGACTAAGATTAACATCGGAATGGCGATTATTAATCCGACAATCGCATGCCATTTTTGGAATTTGAGTACTTTGTTGTTAGATTTTAATAACTTTTTACGTACTAACATATAAATACCAGATAATATCATAAAAACAGTCCAACATGCGGTTAATTCAACTAAGTAGTTAATCGCAGTATTTTCAGTCGAAAGGGAACTATGTATACTTCTGACCATATTGGAATAGGTGTATTTCGCATTTTGTTGATCGACAATTTGGTTATGATTGTCTAGAAAAATATAGTAAGAATTACCTTCCATATCACCAATTGTGATGCGGTTATTGTAAGGTGACTCCATCACACTGACTTTATTGATAGTGTAACCAGGATGTTCTTTTTCGATTTGTTTAATCGCATCGGTCATAGATTGTTGTTTTGTATGTTCGCTTTGACCATAGAATTCGTGCTTATACAATTGATTTTCAACTTCAGGGAAGAAAAGATAAGCAATACCTGACAAAGTCAAAGTAATTAATAAAGGCGTAATAAAGACCGCAGCGTAAAAGTGTAATCGCTGCATAGGATTAAATGTGTTGGGTTTCATAATTTACCTCTTTATCTATATAAAATATAATGATTTCGCTTTATATAAAAGCTACATTATATTATTACAGATTTTTAAATAGATGAAAGGACAAATGTTTGTCATATTTTGAAAATTGTATGACGGAAGTGTGAAAATTATTGGTTTTTAATAAAAAGAATGAGAATTAAGTAGCATTGTTATTCATAAAAATTAAAATTGTTTAAAGTAGTCAAAAGGTCGTGTGAAAATTGGAATTTTTGCCAATGTTCGCCTTTTTTATGTTCGGTAAGCTTAAATTGAAAGTAATTTTAAAGGAGCGATCATTATGAATAACAACAAAGCAAATCAAGTTAGTAATCGATATTGGATAAAACTTGTTGCAGTCTTTACATTAGGTTGGTTAGTTATTTATGCAGCACGCACAATATTAAATCCGATTATGGGTAATATTAAAGCTGAATTTACCTTAGATAATGCTCAATTAGGATTAATAATGAGTTTGTTCTTTATTGGTTATACCGTTACACAAATTCCTTCAGGTATCATGGGGGATAAAATAGGTCGAAAGAAAATATTAGTACCTAGTTTTTTAGTTTTTGGTATCTTTATGGTTATTACAGGTTTGATGCCTAGCTATTTCTTATTTGTTATCGCATGGGTGATTGTAGGTTTAGCACAAGGTATGTTCTATGGTCCACAATATGCACTTTCGTCAGAAGCTATACCAGAAAAAAATATCACTTTAGGCAGTGCTTTAATTAATAGTGGTATGGCTTTTGGAACATCAATCGGTTATTTTATCTCGAGTATTTCAGTTTCTGAGATGGGAATGAGCTGGAGAATACCATTTTATATTATGGCAGTACCGATACTTATCATCGCGTTTTTAATGTATCGTATTATTAAAGAACGCCCACGTAAACAAGTGCAGCAAGACGAAAATATAGCGCCATTTAAAATGTCTAGTTTATTTAAAAATCGAAATCTAATTCTAGCTTATATTATTATCTTCTGTTCCATTTATGGATTCTTTATGATTATTACTTGGTTACCGTATTACTTAGAATCAGAAAGAGGTATCAATGGTGCACAGGTAGCTTTTGTTGCATCACTCGTACCTTGGGCAGCTATTCCAGGCTCTTTATTCTTTAGTTGGTTATCAGATAAGTTAGGAAGAAGAAAACCAGTATTAATGATTATGTTACCGTTAGCGTTTATTTTTACAGCATCTATTGTATTTTTCGATAACTTAGTCATTCTATATATTGCATTAATCGGCTATGGAATTGTTGGTAAAATCAGTACAAACCCAGTTTTAATTGCTGTTGTTGCGGATAATGCGCCTAAAAGTGCATTAGGTACATCATTCAGTGTTTATAACTTCATCGGAATGACCGCTTCAATCTTAGCCCCATACATTACAGGCTTCTTAACCGATCTTACAGGTTCAATGGCCATTGGGTTCTATTTAGCAGCGCTATTACTTGTGGTTGGTTTAGTAGCAGCATTGATGCTAAAAGAAAAAGGAAAAGTACAAGCACATTAATAATATAGTAATCATGAATAAAACGATAAATAGAAGTTTATAATCATATTTAAAAATTCCCTCGCTATTCGTAGTAGTGAGGGGATTAGTGCATCCATGTCAGTTTCTTTGTTAATAAATTTTAGCATTGTTCGATGAGACAGTGAAAAAATGAGCCACCTCTATTTCATTTACGAACATTCCGCAAAGTTTGTTTAGTTACTGTAAATAGGGTTTTTAAAGAAGGCAAGTTTGGTTACGTTAAAGATGAGTAAACTAGATAAACTTAGGAGGCCTATAATGAGAAAAATCGGTATCTTTTTAACAACGTTAGTTGCGGTAGCATTAATTTTTACTGGAATTGAAGACATTGTGAAAGGTGCAGAAGCGCAAGCAGCTAAAGCAGTTACGGGTGAAGTAGTTTCTGATGAATTGGATCCAGACGGTGACGGATGGGCAAATATCGGATTTGAAAATATCAAATTAGATGAACCTTACCAAACTAAGTTAGTTCAATTAACACATCTGAAAGATACAGGTAAAATGTCTACGACTGAATATAATGAAAAAGTTGCTGCATTAATTTCAGAAGCAAGATCAATTGATGCATCTCAATCACAAGAATTACCAGCAGCCGGTGAAGCTGAAATAAATCTTGTATTAGTAATCTTTGGCTTGTGTATTTCATTAATAGGTATGGTAACTGTTATGGCTAGTAGAAAACGTAAAAGTGAATAGTTCAGTACTCTGTAATTTTTAAGCAGCTTCGGCTGCTTTTTTCTATTTTCTGTCATTGACATACTTTAATGATAGGCATACAATAATTCTGAAAATTACGAAAACATCAGGTCTTTTGCATCACGAGAGGAGTCTTTTTATGGAACACACAGCGATGAATCATACTTCACCCACACATCCAGGGACCAAGATAGGTCCCAAATATTTTCTTTTTAACTTATTAAATGGGGTTGCGATTGGTATCGTAGCAGGTTTAATCCCGAATGCGATTTTAGGAGAAATCTTAAAAGCACTTGTCCCATTCAATCCAGTCTTTACTCAATTACTACACGTTACGACGGCTATTCAATTTGCGGTGCCTTGTTTAATCGGTGCGTTAGTTGCGTATCGTTTTAAATTTACACCTTTAGGTATCGCGGTAGTTTCAGCGGCTTCCTTTATCGGTAGTGGCGCTGTCGTCTTTAAACATAATGCATGGGTTATCACAGGTATTGGTGACTTAATCAACACTATGTTCGCAGCTGCAATCGCTTCACTTATGATTTTGTTTATTGGTGAACGTTTTGGCAGCTTGAACTTGATTATATTACCAACATTTGTGGCAGTAAGTACAGGTTTCATCGCATTGCATACACTACCTTATGTCAAACTCGTCACAACAGCCATCGGTAATATGGTCAACAGTTTTACTGAATTACAACCGATACCGATGTGTATTTTGATTTCATTAGTTTATGCATCAATTGTTATTTCGCCAATTTCAACTGCCGCATTATCCATGGCAATCGGTATTGAAGGATTGGCTGCAGGTTCAGCTTCTATCGGTATAGCGGCAGTAGAAGCAGTATTAACAATCGGAACATTGTGCGTTAATCGTTTAGGTGTACCGATGACAATCTTTTTAGGTGGCGTTAAAATGATGTTGCCGAACTTAGTACGTCATCCGATTATTTTCTTACCGATTACTACGACTGCTGCAGTAACAGGTTTTGTGGCAAGTTTAATCGGTATTGGAGGAACGAAAGAATCAGCTGGTTTCGGTATCATCGGTTTAGTTGGACCGATCAATGCGTTCAGATTTTTAGATTACGGGGACTTCTGGCTTAAAGCGATACTTTGTGCAGTCGCATTCTTTATCGTTCCATTTATTACTGCGTTTATCGCGCACTTTGTTTATAGTAAAATATTTAAAATTTATGATGAAGAAATCTTTAAATTTATCGATTAATACATTAATGAGACAGTAATCATATGTGTGGTTTCTGTCTTTTTTTTATTGTGATACAAAAGATAGCTTATTTAGAAAGGGTTATAAGATAATTCATTCTACCATTTTAGTGGTTTCTTACTATTATATGTTCTTAAAACCATTATTAAATTCGAGCAGATATTGACTTTAAGTATTTTAAATATTAGAATTATCAAAATATTAAAAACATAATTAACAACACAGAAAACGGAGGAGAATGTATGGGAGGAACTATGACAAGACCAGGTACCAAGGTGTCGGTGGGTACATTTTTTTATAACGTATTAAACGGGGTCGCATTCGCAATTATCGCAGGACTCGTACCGCATGCGGTATTAGGGGAAATTTTAAAAGCATTATCACCGTACTCTAAATCAGCAGGTGTTCTATTACAAGTAGCAACAGCCATTCAATTTACGGTGCCGATGTTGGTCGGCGCGTTAGTCGCACATCGCTTTAAATTCACACCGCTTGGCATTGCGGTTGTTGCGGCAGCTTCATTTATCGGAAGTGGGGCAGCGCAATTTAAAAATGGTGCATGGGTAATCACAGGTATTGGTGACTTGATCAATACGATGTTAGCAGCTTCAATCGCCTCACTTTTAATTTTATTCATTGGTGAACGCTTCGGAAGCTTGAATTTAATCATTTTACCTACCTTTGTAGCAGTTATTACGGGTTTTATTACATTACATACTTTGCCATACGTAAAATTAGTCACTACAGGTATTGGACATATCATTAATACCTTTACAGAGATGCAGCCAGTGTTAATGTGTATGCTGATTGCGATTGCTTATAGTATGATCATCATTTCACCGATTTCCACAGTAGCAACATCTATGGCCATCGGTATCAGCGGTCTAGCAGCTGGTGCAGCATCAATCGGTATTACAGCAGCTGAAGCAACATTAGTCTTTGGGACAATCACTGTAAACCGTCTCGGTGTTCCTGCCACAATTTTACTAGGCGGTGTTAAGATGATGCTTCCAAATATGGTTAAATATCCTGTGATGTTAGTACCGATTACAGTTACCGCAGCCATTTCAGGTTTTGTGGCAAGTTTTATCGGTATTGGCGGAACAAAAGAGTCTGCAGGTTTCGGTATTATCGGTATGGTCGGACCGATTAATGCCTTTAGATTTATGCATGTTGATGAAGTTTGGTTGAAATTAGTCTTGATTATCACAGCATTCTTTGTCGTTCCATTTACGGTTGCTTATATCGCGCACTTTATTTTCATCAAAATCTTTAAACTTTATGATAAAGAAATCTTCAGATTCCTAGGATAATCGTATTTCTGACAAATAAAATCAGAAATTTAATAGGATTGTAATATCGTCTAAACCCTGTTGTACCATTGGATATTAAATTAAACACAATTCGAAGTGTAAAATTATAGCAAAAAAAGTCTTTTACTTAGGCAACAAATGTATTATATTAAAACAATACGCATGAAAAGGTTTTCATCTAAATTGTCAGAAAACTTATGAAAATGGCGATAAAAGGCATGATTTCATATTATTAAAATTTCTTATAGAATTTGAGTTGTGATTTTAATACCCAAGTTAATCGATACGGATGGGGCATAAATGTTATAATTAAATTTGTTGGCCGTTTTTAAAACGGTTACAATTTTCAAAAGTATCTTAACAACTGAAGAGATAACAATGTTAAACATATAAAGACTGCCCGAGCTGAAGCTGAGTTTCAGTTTGTGCAGTCACATTCTTAAACAAAGGAAAGAACGTCTGGATAGATGTTCAGTATTACCTAACACAAAGGGGAGGCAAAACAATGGATTACCAAATTATCAGTGAACAAGCTATCTTAGTTCGCTTTGAACCACAGATTGCACCTGAGACATTCAAGAAAGTCCAACAACTTGTGGTTTATTTGGAACGCCAAGATCATGAAGCGATTAAAGAGATTGTACCGTCTTATCGTGCAGTGATGATTCACTTCGATGATCATAAGATTCATGCGAAAGCATTAATCGAAGACTTGAAGCTTGATACGCTCGATGTAAGTGATATTGAGACGTCAGAAAGCTCCAAAGTGGTACGTATTCCAGTCATTTATGGAGGAAAATACGGACCTGATATTGAAGAAGTCGCTAAGCTTAATGATTTAACAGTTGAAGATGTGATTCAATTACATACAGAACCAACTTATTTAATTTATATGCTAGGATTTATGCCTGGTTTCCCATATCTTGGTGGATTAGATGAGCGTCTGTATACACCAAGAAGGGATGAACCAAGAGTACGTATTGATGCTGGCTCTGTCGGCATTGCGAAAAACCAAACTGGTTTGTATCCGCAAGATTCGCCAGGCGGTTGGCAAATTATCGGACGTACACCTTTAGATGTGTTCGACTTGGACCGTGAACCAATGACACTTTATGAAGCGGGAGATCGTATTGAATTCTATCAAATCTCACAAGATACGTATGATGAGATTATCGCACAGAAAAACGATCCTGATTTTGATATAGAAAGATGGGTGACTGTTCAAGATGAGCATTAGAATTATTAAACCAGGACTATTCTCAACAATTCAAGATATCGGACGTTATGGTTACCAAAAAGAAGGTTTCTCTAGTGCAGGTGCATTAGATAGATATAGTTACCGTTTAGGTACACAATTAATCGGTAATGAAGGTCCAGCAATCGAAGCAACTATTATCGGACCGACATTACAATTCTTAGAAGATAATACTGTAGTTATTACAGGCGCAGAATTTAAAGCAACATTGAATGGTGAGCCGATTTCCCACCAAACGGTTGTACAAGTATATAAAGGTGATGTACTCGCATTAAACGCCGCAATTAAAGGAGCAAGAGGTTATTTACACTTCGGTCATCCGATTGACGTACCTGAAGTTGCAGGAAGTTATGCGACGCATACACGTACTAAAATGGGCGGTTTCCATGGCCGTGCATTAAGAAAAGATGATATGATTCCGGTTCATTATAATAATGATTACCGTCGTCATGTCGGTTATACGAGCGATTTAGATTTAATCCATGAAGGGACAGATGCGATCAGAGTTGTGGAAGGTCCGCAATATGACAGCTTCCCTGATGCTAGCCATGAAGGGTTAGTGTCAGAACCTTTTGAGATTTCTGAACAATCGGATCGTATGGGCTTTCGTTTGAAGGGTGCTTCTATTCCGCCGACTGACAGTGCAGATATTATTTCTGAACCTGTTGCACTCGGCAGTGTACAAGTACCGAATGACGGTAACCCGATTGTATTGATGAATGATAAACAAACAGTCGGCGGTTACACTAAGATTGCGACAGTCTGCCAGTCAGACTTAAGTGTCTTAGCACAAAAACAACCCGGTCAAAAAGTGAACTTTGAGTGGGTAACTGTGGAAGAAGCCATTCAACATTTAGATGATTATAATAAAGGTTTCGAAGCTTCATTAGAAGCAATAGAAAAAGAACCGTTGTTTGACATGAGGGAAATGAGAACAACATCAAAACGTATTAGCGAATTACTAGAGGGGGATGAATAGAAATGAAATTAGAAGAAATCAAAGATTTAATTAACTTAGTTAAAGAGAACAAGGTGAACAAGTTCAAATATAAAGATGAGGCACATGAAATTGAATTAGATTTTTCATCACCGCAACAAACACAACCAGCAACACAAATTCAAAATCAAGCAACATCTAATCCAGCACCAGAAGCGGCTCAAGAACCACAAGCTGATAACCAAGCATCTGGTGAAACAGTGAATGCGCCAATGGTCGGCACATTCTTCTTGCAAGATACAAAAGAATTAACTGAACCGATTGTGAAAGTCGGAGACAAAATTAAAAAAGGCGATGTTATCGGTTATATCGAAGCAATGAAAGTCATGAATGAAGTAACTAGTGAAGTAGAAGGCGAAGTTACAGATATCTTAGTTGATCATGGCACAAATGTAGAATATGACCAAGCACTGATTGAAGTTAAGTAAAGGGGTGAGAAATTATCATGTATCGTTGTTTAATTGCGAATAGAGGAGAAATCGCTGTACGTATTATTCGTGCCTGCCGTGAAGTGGGCGTTGAAACAGTAGCCGTATATGCGAAAGGAGACGAAAAGAGTCTGCATGTCAGTTTAGCAGACCAAGCCATTTGTATTGGCGAAGCGAATCCGCTTGATAGCTATTTAAATATTAATCGTATTATTGCAGCAGCAGAAATTACAGGTGCCAATGCAATCCATCCAGGTTATGGTTTCTTATCAGAAAGCCCTAACTTTGCGCAAAAAGTAGAAGAAAATGATATCTACTTTATTGGACCGACAAAACGTACGATGGAAATGATGGGTGATAAAATCACTGCACGTCAAACAGTTGAATCTGCCGATGTGCCGATTATCCCAGGTTCTATCGGTGCGGTACATTCTGTTGATGAAATTAAAGAAATTGCTAAAGATATCGGTTATCCAGTCGTATTAAAAGCCGCAAGCGGCGGTGGCGGTAAAGGTATCCGTATCGTTAAAGAACCAGAACATTTAGAGAAAGCTTTTAAAGAAGCGCAAAGCGAAGGTAAAAAATACTTCGATGATGATCGTATTTACGTTGAAGCATTTATTCCAGTTGCGAAACACGTAGAAGTACAAGTTATCGGTGACGGTAAAGAAAATTATGTACACTTAGGTGAACGTGACTGTTCAGTACAACGTAAAAACCAAAAATTAATCGAAGAATCACCATGTGCAGCACTATCAGAAGAAAAGCGTCAAAAGATTTGTGAAGACGCGGTTAAAGTTGCGCAAGCATCTAATTACCGTAGTGCGGGTACAATCGAGTTCTTAGTAACTGATGATGCATATTATTTCATCGAAATGAACGCACGTATCCAAGTAGAACATACTGTCACAGAAATGCGTGCTGACAGAGATTTATTACAAGCACAACTTTACTTAATGAAACATGGAGAACTGCCATTCAGCCAAGATGATATTCACTTCACTGGCCACGTGATTGAAGCACGTATCAACGCAGAAAATCCAGAACGTAAATTCCAACCTTCACCAGGTAAAGTCAAAGCATTACATTTACCACAAGGTTTCAATGTACGTGTCGATTCATTATTGTATCCAGGTTATGTCGTGTCACCTTACTATGATTCACTTGTTGCAAAAGTGATCGTCAAAGGTGCAAACCGTACGCATGCGATTGAGAAATTAAAAGCAACACTTGATGAAATGGTCATTGACGGTTTCTCAACAACGGCTGATTTCTTGTATGCGGTATTATCATATCCAGCATACGCTGATGGTGATGCTAAAGATGTCGATATTAAATTCTTAGACCGTCATCAAATTACTAAGGGGGCTGCTTTAACATGAAAATAGATTTGAATTGTGATTTAGGCGAAGCATTCGGTAATTATTCATTCGGTGGAGATCATCAAATTATTCCTTTGATTACCTCCGCAAACATTGCCTGCGGATTCCACGCAGGCGATGAAAATGTAATGTATGAAACTGTGAAACTTGCGAAAGAAAACGGTGTGGGCATCGGTGCACACCCAGGCTTCCATGATATTCAAGGTTTCGGACGCCGTAATATGGATTTATCACCTGATGAGATTTATACCTTGGTTGCATACCAAATTGGTGCTTTATCAGCGTTTTGCCGTATTCACGATGTCAAAATCAATCATGTTAAACCTCATGGTGCCTTATATAACATGGGTGCGCGTGACAAAGATATTGCACACGCAATTGCACAAGCAGTATATGACGTGGACCCATCACTAATTTTAGTGGGCTTATCCAATACATTATTAGTATCAGAAGCCGAAGCATTCGGTTTGAAAGCCGCAAATGAAGTATTCGCAGACAGACGTTATGAAGAAAACGGTCAACTAGTAAGCCGTAAAGAAGCTGACGCTGTGTTAACGGATACGGATGAAGCGATTGAACAGGTTGTGAAGATGGTTAAAGAAAACAAAGTCATTGCGAAAACAGGAAAAGAAATTGAGCTTAAAGCAGATACAATTTGTGTGCATGGCGATGGCGCGCATGCATTGGAATTCGTATCGAAAATACGAGAAAGACTAACGAAAGAAGGTATTTCGATTACGAAATTAGGGGGTTAATCTATGGGAGAAAACAAACAAAACAAACCGGAGTTCCAGTTCACTAAGGAACATAAGAGACTGTTATTAGGGTCAGTCTTCTTAATGGCGACATCAGCCATCGGTCCAGCGTTCTTAACACAAACAGCGGTTTTCACACAACAATTCGCCGCAAGTTTCGCGTTTGCGATCTTATTATCTATCATTATTGATATCGGAGCGCAAATCAATATTTGGCGTATCTTGGTTGTGACAGGCTTACGTGGACAAGAAATCGCGAACAAAATGGTTAAAGGGTTAGGGACCTTCATTTCCATTTTAGTTGCGATCGGTGGTCTGGCCTTCAATATCGGTAACGTCGCAGGAGCCGGTTTAGGTTTAAATGCGATTTTCGGTATTGATGTAAAATGGGGTGCCGCAATTACAGCCATTTTAGCAATTGGCGTATTCATTAGTAAGAGCGGTCAAAAAGTGATGGACTTCGTAACGATGATCTTAGGGGTAATGATGATTGGTATTACAGCATATGTAATGGTGAAATCAAATCCACCATACTTAGAAGCTGCAGAGAAAATGGTTATGCCTGAACATCCAGGTGCTTTAGTATTACCGATTATCACATTAATTGGTGGTACTGTAGGTGGTTATATCACATTCGCAGGTGCACACAGAATCTTGGATTCAGGAATCAAAGGGAAAGACTATCTTCCGTTTGTTAACCATTCAGCGATTGCTGGTATCTTAACAACAGGTGTCATGCGTGGTTTATTATTCTTAGCTGTATTAGGTGTGGTTGTTACAGGTGTGACATTAAACCCTGAAAACCCGCCAGCATCAGTATTCGAACACGCACTTGGACCAATTGGTAAGAATATCTTCGGTATCGTATTATTCGCAGCTGCCTTATCATCAGTAATCGGCTCAGCGTACACAAGTGCGACATTCTTGAAAACGTTAAGCAAATCATTGATGAAACGCAGTAATATCATTGTGATTGTGTTCATCGTTGTTTCAACGATTACATTCTTATTAATCGGTAAACCAGTTAAATTATTAATCATCGCAGGTGCGTTAAACGGTTTAATCTTACCGATTACATTAGGTGTTATTTTAATCGCAAGTAAGAAGAAATCAATTGTCGGCGATTACAAGCATCCAACATGGATGTTAATGTTCGGTGTACTTGCTGTACTCGTAACAATCGTAACAGGATTCTTATCATTCCAAGGTTTAGCGGATTTATGGAATTCTTAATAACATCAATCAAAGACACACGAGCAAACGTTGCTCGTGTGCTTTTTTGAGTAATAAGGTATGTGAGGTTTCTAGCATACCGATGTATACATAATAAAGATAAATTTAGTATAAAGGATATATATTTATATAAATGAAAACGCTATACTATAACTAATGAGATAAAAAGTAATACTTGATTCATCAAAATACTCGTATTCAATCGTTTGGAAAGGATGATTTACATGACAACAGAAGCGGTGATTGGCATCGATTTAGGAACGAGCGCAATTAAACTGATTGCGGTCGATCGCTTAGGCAATGTACTCGGCACACAAAGTGAACCGCTCAAACTTTATCACGACTATCCAGGTTATTCAGAACAAGCACCAGAAGAATGGGTGGCAGCTGCAGTAAATGGGCTCCATCATTTATTAGCACAACCAGTATTATCAGATGTTTCGATTGAAGGTCTTTCATTTTCAGGTCAAATGCATGGACTTGTTATTGTAGAACAGGCAGGTCAACCATTAAGACGTGCAATTTTATGGAACGATACACGTACGACTCCTCAATGTGAACAAATCAAAGCGAAGTATGGTGATCAAGTTCTTGGTAATCCTGTGGTCGAAGGATTTACACTGACTAAACTCTTATGGGTACAACAACATGAACCGGATTTATTTAAACAAATTGATACGTTTATGTTGCCGAAAGACTATTTACGCTTTGCGTTAACAGGTGTATTGCACACAGAGTATTCAGATGCGGCTGCAACGATGTTATTAAATCCACAAACTAAGGCATGGGATAAAGCGTTAGGTGCTTCGTTTGATATTCCAGACCATATTTATCCAGACTTAGTTGAATCACACGCACAAGTCGGTGTATTAAAAGCTGAGTTACAACAACAATTGTCTCTTAATAAACCTGTACCTGTTTTTGCGGGTGGGGCAGACAATGCATGTGCAGCGCTAGGCTCAGGCGTGATTCATCCTGATGATGCGATTTGTAGTATCGGTACATCAGGTGTGTTATTAATTTGCGAACCTGTCGGAGAATCAGAAGGCTATGGTCATAAAATTCATTTGATGAATCATGCGGTACCGGATGTTAACTATTTAATGGGTGTGACGTTAAGTGCAGGCTATAGTTTGAGTTGGTTTAAACGTGAATTTTATCCTGAAGATGATTTCACCACTTTAATGAAAGATGCTGAAGCGTCTCAAATTGGTGCACACGGTTTAATCTTTACACCTTATCTAGTTGGAGAGCGTACACCGCATGGTGATGCGTCAATTCGAGGCAGCTTTATTGGTATTACAGGTAATCATACACGTGGTGATTTTGGACGTGCAGTGGTAGAGGGTATTACGTATTCTTTATATGATTCATTAGTATACTTGCGTAGTATTGGACGCAATGTGACTAAGATTGTCTCAACAGGTGGCGGTGCTAAGAGTGATTTCTGGCTCCAACTTCAAGCAGATGTCTTCAACACTGAAATCTATAAGTTGAAACATGAAGAAGGACCAAGTATGGGTGCAGCAATGTTAGCAGCATACAGCTTAGGCTGGTATGATTCATTGAAAGATTGTGCAGAGGCCTTTATTCATTATTCAAAAGTGTTCCAACCTGATTTAAAACGTCATCAGACGTATGAAGCATACTTTGAAATTTACCAACAAGCCTATCAAGCTACACGTCATCTCACAAGTGACTTGTTAGTACTTCAAAAATAAATAAAAATCCCTTGAGTACTTTAATAAAGTGTCTCAAGGGATTTCTTTACATAGCGTCTATCAAAATTATTTACCGTTTTTCTCTAAATAGTAACCAATCCAAGCGCCTAATGGAAGACCGATAATTGGTGTTGTGATCGCACTTAACACAATGGCAGAAACAATCATGATAATACCGTTTTTAGAACCAAAGCGCATATGTTTGATTGTTTCTACAACATCTTCTACATATTCCTTGAATGACATAGGATGACCTCCTTTTAGAATTATTATTTAGTTAATTTCAATTTAAATATAACATTTTTGAATGAAAAAGCGTAAGAATGTGAATAATCCAGATTAGAAGAGAGGAGGGAAGAGATGCAGTTTGAATACTTAACAGAAACAACAGAACGGTTAGAAGTCAAACCAATGAATACAGAAGATTATGAGCAATGGGTAAAAGGTTATGCAGGTCGAGCCATGCCTCAAAGTCCTTTTGATGAAGGTTGTTTAGAGATATCTCATTACTCTAAAGCGTGGTTTCAGCGTTTGATTGTACAACAACAAGCGCTTATTCAATCAGATGATACTTATGTCTTTGGTGTATTTCGCAAAGCTGATGGTGTACATCTCGGCAACTTCAATTTAGTAACGTTAGCACGTCAACATTTTCAATGGGCAGAATGCGGTTATGCGATTCATAATCAATTTTGGCGTCAAGGTTATGCGTATGAAGCTTTTACTGCCATATTTAAAATCGCTAAGCGTTTAAAATATCATCGACTAGAAGCCCATGTACATCCAGGTAATCATGCCTCCATCGCCTTATTGAAGAAGTGCGGTTTTGAGTATGAATGTACCAGAACACAATTTATTTTTGAGAACGGGGAATGGACAGATCGTCTGGTTTATTATATCAACTTGAATGATACACCACCGCTTCACCCAACCTCTTTCTAACTTTACAAAAATTTAAAAAACAATTCGGCAGTTTTTCGCTATACTAAAAACAAGCAAACAAAATAGAGAGAACACGATAAAGGAGGCATGCATCATCATGAAAGGCAGATTACTCGTCTCATCAGATATTCATGGACATAAAGAAGCACTCGCAACCTTACTTGCTTATGTAGATTATAATCCTAAACGTGATCAGCTGGTTTTGTTAGGGGATTATGTCAATCATGGACCTGATTCTGATGGGACCCTTAAAATGGTACAACAGTTACATCGTGAAGGTGCGATTGTTTTATTAGGCAATCATGATGTACGCTGGATGAAGTCAAAAGAAAAAGAGAAACGCAAATGGAAAGCTGTCTTAAAACAATTCGACAGTATGGCACATATTGGGGATTACTTATTTGTTCATGCAGGAGTTAACCCTAAGAAGTGTTTATCCAAACAAAAATTAAAAGAAGTATCTGGGTTTGAACCGCCCGCAAAATTATCGCGAAAAATTAAAGGAAAATGTGTCGTACATGGTCATGTGCCGACGAAACGATTAGGGGTTAAACAACATCGTATTCACGTCGCAGACCATACGATTGATATCGATACAGGCGCAGGACACGGTAAACGTTTATCACTCGTAGATTTAACACATCAACACGTCTGTGCGGTAGAAGTCGGTCGACTCAAGAAAATTTATGAATATAGCTATGCATAAAAAATAAACCTAAAGGTTGTCGGCCTTTAGGTTTTATGGCTCTATACTATTTAGGACTGGTGATAATCA
>NZ_KV820936.1:0-16600 GCF_001815505.1 Staphylococcus sp. HMSC072B07
TATCACCAGTCCTAAATAGTATAGAGCCTTTTTTAGTTTGTATAAGATTTAGAACGTAAGAAGTCTGGTTGATAAGGGACAGGTTGGTGATAGTAGATTGATAAGATCACACCGACACCCGTCATTAAACTCCATAAAGAGCTACCGCCGTAACTGATGAATGGAAGCGGAATACCTGTAATTGGTAATAATTGAACTGTCATTCCCATGTTTTGGACTGCGTGGAATAAAACAAGTGTCATAAATCCGATAATATAAATCTTGTTGTAAATAATTGTGTTTTTATTCGCAAGACGTACCAAGTGGAACATCAGCACAATAAATAAAATGATTAATAATACAGCACCGATAAATCCGAATTCCTCACCAACAACAGAGAAGATAAAGTCAGTATGGTTTTCAGGAATATAAACTTCACCATGATTAAGTCCTTTACCTAATAATTGACCAGAACCGATTGCTTTTAGCGACTCTGTTAAATGATAACCATCGCCTGAACTATAAGAATAAGGATCTAACCATGAAGCGATACGCCCTAATTGATAGGTTTTAATACCGAACCCATTTTCAATTAATGATGGTTTGAAGATAATAGATAAAATAAAGAATGCACCGATTGATAAAATCGTTAAGAAAATAGGTGCAAGGATTTTCCAAGAAATCCCACTGACGATTAAAACACCTGTTAAGATTGCTAGGCAGACTAACGTTGTCCCTAAGTCATTTTGTAAAAAGATTAAAGCCATCGGAATACCTGTGACTATTAATAATTTAAAGAATAACTTAAAGTCAGTTTCTAATGATTTGTTAAATGTATATTTGTTATGACGAGATACAATCTTCGCAAGCATTAAAATCAGTATAATTTTCATAAACTCAGAAGGTTGGATACTGATCGGACCAAAACTGTACCAACTTTTTGCACCGTTGATGATAGGTGTTATCGCTGTTTCTGGCATTACCAATAAGACAATTAACAAAACACATAAAATGCCGTACAACGTATAAGTGTATTTCATAATGCGCTTAGGTGAGATTACCATAATTGCAAAGGCGATTATAAAACCGAGTATGTAATAAATGATTTGTTTAATACTGAAGTTTGCGCTATATTGACCGCCGCCCATGGCAGATTTTATAAAAACGACACTAATGATAGCAAATATTACCAAAATGCCGATTAAAACCCAGTCAATACGCCGTATCCATGATTTATTAGGTTGTTGACGTGAAGCTTTCATAAATAGTCTCCTTTAATGCATGTTTTACATCAGTTCAATTGATGTTGACAGGTTACTCTTCGATAGTTGTATGTTATGTATAGTTATCCATATGAAAAACTATAGCATATTTGAACTTTCATCTGTAGCTATTTCCTATTATATACCGTTTTACCAATTATGACTTTAATTTCTCAGGTTTGACATGCAATAAATTAGGAAATCGTGATAAAATAAAGTTTAACAATGCGTTTGGAGGAAAGAACATGGCTAAAGAAAATATATGTATCATTTATGGTGGAAAAAGCGCGGAACATGATGTTTCTATTTTAACTGCGCAGAATGTCTTAAATGCTATTGATAAAGATAAGTACCAAGTAGATATTATCTACATTACAAATGATGGTGCTTGGAAAAAGAAAGATAACATCGTCGATAGTGTGGAAGATACAGAAACTTTGCGCCTAGAAGATGTAAAAGAAGGTGAAATTTCCAGCTTGCTTACAAACAGCAGTTCTGGACAGCCATATTCAGCAGTATTCCCATTATTACACGGACCGAATGGTGAAGACGGAACAATTCAAGGATTATTTGAAGTATTAGATTTACCGTATGTCGGTAATGGTGTGTTAGCAGCTTCTAGTACAATGGATAAACTTGTCATGAAACAATTATTTGCACATAGAGGTTTACCGCAATTACCATATGTCAGCTTTTTAAGAAGTGAGTATGACAAATATCAAAGCAATATTTTAAAACTTGTGCATGACAAATTAGAATATCCTGTCTTTGTAAAACCAGCAAACTTAGGTTCAAGTGTCGGTATCAGTAAATGTAACAACGAAGAAGAGTTAAAAGCAGGGATTGAAGAAGCTTTCCAATTCGATAGAAAACTTGTGATTGAACAGGGTGTCGTTGCGAGAGAAGTCGAAGTTGCGGTATTAGGTAATGATTACCCAGAAACAACGGAACCAGGGGAAGTTATCAAAGATGTGGCATTTTATGACTATAAATCTAAATATTTAGATGGTAATATCCGTTTATCTATTCCAGCTGAATTAGACAGTGAAGTACGTACAACACTTCGTAATATGGCAGTTGAAGCATTTAAAGCAACAGACTGCGCAGGCTTATTACGTGCAGATTTCTTTGTGACAGAAGATAATCAAATCTACATTAATGAAACAAATGCGATGCCAGGATTTACTAAATTCAGTATGTATCCAAGTCTGTGGGAAAGCATGGGTTTATCATACTCTGACTTGATTACAAAATTAATTGAGTTAGCGAAAGAAAAACATATCGAAAAACAAAAGAACAAATACAAAATTGATTAAGGTCGTGTACTTACATGATAGAAGTAACTTTAAAACAAATTAAAGCGTGGATTTCTTGTGAAATTGATGAAAAATATTTAGATCATACAATTAAAGGTGTCACAATCGACTCAAGAAAAATTGATGAAGGTAATTTGTTTATCCCATTTAAAGGTGAAAATACAGATGGTCATCGATTTGTAGAACAAGCATTACAAGATGGTGCAGGCGCTGTTTTTTATCAAAAAGATGTCAAACCAGAACATCCAGTAGAAGGTCCTGTCATCTGGGTTGATGATACCTTATTAGCACTGCAAGAACTGGCGAAAGCTTACTTGCAGCACGTACAACCAAAAGTAATTGCTGTAACAGGATCTAATGGTAAGACAACAACTAAAGATATGATTGAAAGTGTTTTAAAGCCGAATTTCAAAGTGAAGAAAACACAAGGAAATTACAATAATGAAATTGGGATGCCATTAACGATTTTAGAGTTAGATGAGGATACTGAAATTTCCATTTTAGAAATGGGTATGTCAGGTTTCCATCAAATTGAACTACTATCTGAAATCGCACAACCTGATATTGCAGTGATTACCAATATCGGTGAATCACATATGCAAGATTTAGGTTCTAGAGAAGGTATTGCCCGAGCTAAATTTGAAATTGTTGCTGGTTTAAAACCAGAAGGTGTACTGCTTTATGATGGCGATGAACCTTTACTTGTACCGCATGTTCATACGTTAGAAAATAATCAAGCGATCAGTATCGGCATAAGTTCTGAGAATGAAGTGGTATGTCATGTTGAACAACATGATGCGTTAGGTATAGCGTTTAGTATCAATGATCAAGAACATTATCAAATTCCTATTTTAGGTATTCATAATATGCGTAATGCAGCAATTGCGATTACGGTCGGCAAATTGTCAGGTCTTGATTATGAAACAATTAAAACAAATATTGCGCAAGTCCAATTGACGCAAATGCGTATGGAGTTGCATCATTCTAAACAAGATGTCGCAGTAATTAATGACGCTTATAATGCCAGCCCAACAAGTATGAAAGCGGCTATTGATACGCTATCTGCAATGGATGGACGCAAAATCTTGATTTTAGCGGATGTGCTAGAATTAGGAGAAAACAGTGCAGCAATGCATGCTTCAGTAGGTGAATACTTAGAAGATAAAGGTATCGATTATTTATTGACTTACGGCGAAGAAGCGGCACATATTCATCAAGCGGGTAAAGCATTTGTAGAGACTGCCGAACATTTTGATGATAAAACACAATTAATCGAATATACGTTAGCACATGTTCAACCAAAAGATAATGTGTTGATTAAGGGTTCAAGAGGTATGGCTTTAGAAGAAGTAGCTCAAGCTCTATTAGAACAAAATTAATTAGAAAGTCAGCGAGATGATGAAATTTCTTATTACGAGAAATCCTATCATCTTACTGACTTTTTTGCTTTCTAGTGAGAATTGCATGATTGCTATAATGGGCTTAAGGTGGTACTATATAGAAGTTGATGAAAAATTAAAGACAAGGTGGGGGCGGGTGCTCATTAGTTCTGTATCCATACAGAATAATTGTTAAAGTATTAACCGCTCATTTTTTATCATTTTTAGATGAAAATGAAACTGATAGATGATGTATATCTACTGAAATAAAGAGAGCACAAATTCATCAAAGTCGTCTCGACCATATATAAAGGAGAATTATTTTGCAAAAATTTATAGACTTAGGTGTTTCAGAACAAACTGCTGAAACGCTTGCTAATATGGGCTTCGAAGAACCGACTCCTATACAAAATGATAGTATTCCGTTTGCATTGCACGGTTTAGATATTTTAGGACAAGCGCAAACAGGTACAGGTAAAACGGGAGCGTTTGGTATTCCGTTAATTGAGAAAGTTGTCGGAAAAGAAGGCGTACAAGCACTGATTTTAGCACCTACACGCGAACTTGCAATGCAAGTTGCGGAACAATTACGTGCATTCAGTCGCGGACAACGCGTACAAGTCGTAACAGTTTTCGGTGGTATGCCGATCGGACGCCAAATTAAAGCGTTGAAAAAAGGACCGCAAATTGTTGTAGGTACACCAGGACGTGTCATTGACCACTTGAACCGTCGTACACTTAAAACAAATGATATCCACACATTAATTATTGATGAAGCGGATGAAATGATGAACATGGGCTTCATCGACGATATGAGATTCATTATGGACCATATTCCATCAGAAAATCGTCAAACAATGTTGTTCTCAGCAACAATGCCTAAAGCCATCCAAGCTTTAGTACAACAATTCATGAAAGACCCTAAAATCGTTAAAACAATGAATAACGAAATGTCAGATCCGCAAATTGATGAATACTACACAATCGTTAAAGAATTAGAGAAATTCGAAACATTTACCAACTTCTTAGATGTCCACCAACCAGAATTAGCAATTGTCTTCGGTCGTACAAAACGTCGTGTAGACGAATTAACAAGTGCATTAATTTCAAAAGGCTACAAAGCTGAAGGTTTGCATGGTGATATTACACAAGCAAAACGTTTAGAAGTCTTGAAGAAATTTAAAAATGACCAAATCGATATTTTAGTTGCGACAGACGTTGCAGCACGTGGTTTAGATATTTCAGGTGTCAGCCATGTATACAACTTCGACATTCCTCAAGATACTGAAAGTTATACTCACCGTATCGGACGTACAGGCCGTGCCGGTAAAAAAGGTATCGCGGTTACATTCGTTAATCCTATTGAAATGGACTATATCCGTCAAATCGAAGATACAAATAATAGACGTATGAAAGCGTTAAGACCACCACATCGTAAAGAAGTATTACGTGCACGCGAAAATGATATTAAAGAAAAAGTAGAAAAATGGATGAATCAAGAACATTCAGAACGTCTACAAAATATCTCTTCTCAATTATTAAATGAATATGATGATGTAGAATTAGTAGCTGCATTATTACAAGAATTAGTCGAGTCAAATGATGAAGTAGAAGTTCAATTAACATTCGAAAAACCACTTGCACGCAAAGGTCGTCATAATGCGAAAGGTCCTCGTCGTGGAGGCAAACCTTCTAATAAACGTTCAAACAATAAATTTGATAACAAAAACCGTCGCGGTAAAGGAAAATTTAATGGTAAAAAACAAAAACACGATAAAAAAGATCATAAAAAACCGATTAAAGGTCGTACATTCGCAGACATGCAAAAATAAGAATACCCAATGATTTCAAACCGTTTCGAAGAAATTCGAAGCGGTTTTCTATTTATGGAAATCTATAAATTTTTAACAAAATAATGTTAATCATTGTTAAAATATGACTGATAGCTAAAATACATAGAAAGGTGCGAAGTGACCTTATGTCTAAAAAAAGTCCACGCCGCGTAGTAGGGTACTATTACATCCGCTATTTCATTGAGTTTTTAATAGAAATATTAGTTTTTAGCGGCTTAGTATTCTTGTATCATCATTTTACGTGGTCACCTTGGGTGCTAAACCTGCTTATCATTTTATTGGCCATGAGTTTCCTATATAAAATCATCCATCCTTGGATTATATGGAACTATCGCTTTTATCTATTGCAAGAACATTATGTATCAATTGAGTCACGATTCTTCTTTCAAAAGCAACAAGTGCTTAAATATGACAGAATACAATATGTAGAAAGAGAAAGTGGCCCTATTTTATTAGCGTTCAAACTTTATAAACTTTCTATTATTACTGCAGGTCATGTTGTCACATTACCGATATTGACAGAAGATGAAGCAATATCTATAGAATCCGTTTTTATGCGCCGACTTGAGGAGGTAGATGCAGATGTATAATCCACAAAGATTACACCCACTGTCATATCTCACAGGGTTAATTACTACAATTAAGCAAAATATAGTCGTCATTGTTATCTTTATTTTCAATATCAACAACTTTAACTTTACCGATGTAAAATCGTATATATGGCCAGCTTTTTTAACAGCTATATTTTTATTTTCTTTTATCTATAATGCATTAGAAGTGTATTCTACACGCTATTGGATAGAAGGTCATCATTTTGTCGTGACCAAAGGCGTCTTTAATAAAATACGAAAAGAACTGGATATTCAAAGAATCCAAGCTTTTGATTCCTCACAAGATATTGTGAATCGAATCTTTGGCGGAGTCATTATGGAAATTAAAACACCGAGTGATGGCATTACGTTGCAAATTGTGTCTAAGCAGCAGTTCAATCTGATAGAGCAAGCAGTCAGATCAGAACAAACATCAAAAGATTATAAAGAAGAAACAACGCATGTACCGATTGATGAGGAACAACAAGTTTCGCATGACTTGGAACCAGACAAGCCTGAACACATATTTAATCTCTCGCTGAAAGAGTTGATTTTTATGGCGTTGTCTAGCGGATCTATTGGTATTGCGTTATTTACTTTAGCACCATTATTAGGAAGCTTCCAAGAAATTATTCCGTGGGATGAAGTGTTCCATCAATTTGATTGGATAGCAGAAGCTGCATATGTAGTGGTTGCAGGTATGATTATATTATCCTTACTTTTAGCATATATCATTGGTGTCATCATCGAATTTGTAAGGTATTACGGTTATACCCTGAGTGAGAAAAATGAACAACTGCATATACAATATGGCTTGTTGAATGTGAAGACGATAAATGTGGCAACACGCCGTATTCAAGCAGTAGTAGAAAAACAATCATTTATTCGTCGATTTATCGGTTATACTTCTATTTACTTTATTATTACGAGTGATGTGGAAAAGACTGATAGTTCTACAACAGCTTCAGGTGATATCATGATTTTACCGTTTATTAAACGTAAGAAAGCCTATCAAATCGTTGAACAGTTAGTACCTTCTATTCAATTTGAAATCGTAGAACCCGGATTGCCGATAGGCGGTATCCGTCGTCATGCACAAATTGGAATCGGTCTATTTTTAATCGCAGGTGCGATTTGTACGTACTTTTGGTCGTGGTGGTATATGGTGTTAGCCGTTGTCGCAAGTCTGTTAGTATTAGTGCATAGTATGATGACAGTACATTATTCAGGCTATAAAACTGATGCATCGACGCTAACTGTTAAGAAAACGCAATTAACAAGAACACGTTATTATTATGCGAAAAGAGATAGGTTGATTGGGTTTGAAAAATCACAGAATTGGTTTATGAAACGTGTCGGCTTAGCTGATTTCTCATTTTCGGCCGCAAAAGGGCAAGGTCAAATAGATATCGGTTTGCGCTTTATCAATAATGATGCTGCCGAACAACTAAAACAATGGTATGTAAAGGAGGACAACTATGAATAGAATGGCTCAAGATGGAAAGAAAGTGTTGTTTATTTCAGGTTTAATTCAAACAGGACTGATTGTTTTAGTGTTTTCTGTATTAATTATGGCAGAATATCTGTGGTTGCATCTATTATCCAAAGATGCATTGAAATGGGTTAGTCTGATTGCGGTTATACTCACATTATTTGTCTTTATATGGATCTGTCTTCTTAATCCGTGGTTGAAAAATAAGCAACACAGTTATTTGTTGGAAGCGAAACAAATTATTGTTCAAGAAGGTATGATTTTTGTCAGTATGAAACATATTCCTTTGTTTAGGATTCAAAATATAGATATTAATGAAGGTTGGTTGATGCGTAAATGGCAATTAGCAACTTTGACACTATCAACAGCAGGCGGAGATAGTGAGATATTGTTGATAAATAAAGCAACAGCCCAACAAATCATGTATGATATTAAACATATTCATGATAAGAATGAGATGTCAGAAGAAGAAGCGGGTGAATAATGTGATTTATGGTATAGGTATCGATTTGATTGAAATCGATCGTATCAAAACAATGTTAGAACGTCAGAAGAGATTTCCAGAAAAAGTATTGAGTCAAGATGAACTGGACAAGTTCCATTCATTTTCACATCCACAACGACAAGCAGAATTTTTAGCTGGACGTTTTGCATGTAAAGAAGCGTTCAGTAAAGCGTTAGGTACAGGCATCGGCAAACAAATCAGTTTCCATGATATTAATTGTAAGAATGATGAATTAGGTCGTCCTTATATTCACTTTGAAGGATTCAAAGTTCATGTCAGTATCTCTCACACGAAAAATTATGCGACAAGCCAAGTATTGCTTGAAAAAATATAAAATAAATTGAGTATTGATAAAATGAGTCAGAAAGTATTATAGTAGTAATACATTTTACTTGGTTAAAGGAGATGACGCTATGGCGGATAAATTTTATCGCCCTACGTATTTAAAGGTAGACTTAGAAGCGATTTTAAAAAACTACCAAGTACTAGGAAAACTACAACCAAACAAAACAGTAATGCCTGTCATTAAAGCAAATGCATATGGACTGGGCAGTGTGAAAGTTGCACATTATCTAGAAAAAAACGGTGCAGAATTTTTTGCGGTCGCTACATTAGACGAAGCAATTGAATTGCGCATGCATGGGATAGACGCCAAAATTTTAATATTAGGTGTCGTTATGCCGAATGATATTAATAAAGCGATTCAACATCGTGTTGCCTTAACCGTTCCTTCATACCAATGGTTGGAAGCGGTAATAGAGCAGATTGAGCCTGAAAATAAAAAAGATTTATGGCTGCATGTCAAAATTGATACAGGCATGGGGCGCCTAGGTATTAAGACACTTGAGGATTATCAAAAAATCGTTGATACAATCAATCAACATGATCAATTAGTTTTTGAAGGTGTGTTTACTCATTTTGCGCAAGCAGATGAAGATTCACCACATACACATGAACAATATCAAGTATTTGAAGATTGGGTGAATACATTACCACATCCTCCTTATGTCCATTCTCAAAATTCTGCAGGGACAATTCTGCATGAAGCGCCTATTTGTAATATGGTGCGTACTGGTATTTCGTTATATGGTTATTACCCGTCTGAATATGTAGAAGAAGTGACAAATGCAGTGCTTTATCCAAGCGCTTACTGGGCAACCGAAATTATGGAAATCAAACGTTTAAACTTAGGGGATACTGTCAGCTATGGTTCTACCTTTACTGCTGACCGAGCATTGAAAATCGCTATTTTAGGTGTGGGTTATGCAGATGGATTCCCACGCATGATGCAAGGAGCAACAGTAGAAATCAATGGCCATCATTGTGAAATTATCGGACGCGTTTGTATGGATCAAATGATGGTGGTTTTACCAGAAGATGACACATTTGAAGTTGGGGATACAGCAACGTTATTGAACCGCGAACATCAAGGACCTGAATCATTAACTTCATTGGCACATCAACAACAAACTATCAATTATGAAGTGCTTTGTCGTATCGGTAGACGTGTGCCAAGAATCTACGAACCAGAAAAAGAATTTGATATTGTCAACGAATTGCAAAAATAGTATGGTCATGAATTTTGAAATTTGTTATGATTAATTTGAATATTAGTTTAGAAGTTCTTTATTTCTTGGAGGTCTTACCTATGTCAACTTTTAATCAGAATAGAAGCTATAGTTTGGAACAGTCATTAAAAGAAGGCTATTCACAAATGGCTGATTTGAATCTCTCCCTAGCAACGGAGGCATTTTCAGTGGAATGTGAAGCCTGTGATTGCAATGAATCTTATCTTACATTTGATAAGGATGAATGATGAGGAGAGGCGATGTTTATTTAGCTGATTTATCACCAGTGCAAGGTTCTGAACAAGGGGGAGTTAGACCTGTTGTAATTATACAAAATGACACTGGCAATAAGTACAGTCCGACGGTAATTGTAGCCGCGATTACTGGGCGTATTAATAAGGCGAAAATTCCAACACATGTTGAAATTGAAAAGAGTAAATACAAATTAGACAAAGATTCTGTTATATTACTTGAACAGATTAGAACAGTTGATAAAAAACGTTTGAAAGAGAAATTGACTTATCTTTCAGATGAGAAGATGAAGGAAATTGATAACGCGATTGGAATTAGTTTAGGCTTGACACATAAAAATTAGGAACCGATTTCAATCATATGTGTAAACAACTAAATGAGAAGTGGTTGTATCAGTTTATGCTGAACAATCCAGTTCATTCAAATGAACGATTTAAAAGAGGTGAAGCAACATTTTCAGCCTGCTTAGCAACTTTGCTTATTGCTCGATTTTTATCATAGTGTGATACAGCATTTTACTATGGTGCTGAAATGTGACTTTCGACCTCTTTTTATTTCATCAAACAAGATTTAAATAAGTATGTGTGGTTACTGGGTAGACGGCGAAACTGGTATAAAGAGAGGGACAACGCAATTGGAAAATTTCAAAAAAAGATATATGCAATTAATGAAGTCTTATGTAGAGTCCTATAATAAGGAAACGGTTATTAAGCAATTTGAAGGCTTCGGTCAAGAAATTTTAGAAAAACATATCCATGCAGAAGATGTACTTGATATTCATAGAGAATGTGCCAAAGAAATGGACTTAACTAAAGAACAAGTCTTCGCTACATTTGAATTATTGAAAATTATCGCAAGTATTTTCGGATATAGCTATCAAGATTATCAAGAAATGGTAGATAAACTCTATTACCATGATAAAGAAATGGATTTAGCTTCACGTTTACAACAAACGATGCTGCAAACTGAGATACCTCAATTCGACAGTATTCAAATTGGGGTTATTTCTGTTGCAGCGCAAAAAGTAAGTGGGGACTACTTTAATTTAATTGATCATAAAGATGGAACGATGAGTTTTGCGGTAGCAGATGTCATTGGTAAAGGTATTCCTGCAGCGCTCGCAATGAGTATGATTAAATTCGGAATGGATTCATATGGGCATTCACAATTACCAAGTGATGGTTTAAAACGTCTGAATCGTGTAGTTGAGAAAAACGTCAACCAAGATATGTTTGTGACAATGTTCTATGGCTTATATGAAGAAATGAATCATTTATTATACTGCAGTTCGGCAGGTCATGAACCAGGTTATATTTTCAGAGCTGCCGAAGACAGATTTGAAGAAATCTCTGTCAAAGGGCGTGTGCTTGGTGTTAGACAATTAGAACGCTACAAGCAGCAGGAAATTCAAATTCATTTAAATGATTTGATTATTATCTTTACTGATGGTGTGACTGAAATCAGGGATGAAAACGGTAAATTTATAGAGACAGATTATTTATTAGATTTTATACATAAGTATAAAAATCTGCATCCGCAAGATATTGTACAGTTATTGTATGAAGATTTACTTGGCATTCAAAAGTCAGGCAAGCGTGATGACTTAACAATCTTAATTATTAAGCGAGTAAATTAAATAAAAATGATTAACCTTTAAACAAAATGGGTAAACTAGTATTTGAAATATGAACAGACTGGAGTGTATCACTGAATGAATTTGAATATAGAGACACAAGAACATGATGGGTATTATGAAATTAAAGTCGGAGGAGAACTAGACGTTTATACTGTACCTGAATTGGAACAAGTTTTAACACCAATTAAACAAGAGGGTACACATGACGTATATGTTAACTTGACGAATGTAAGTTACATGGATTCCACTGGACTTGGTTTATTTGTAGGAACATTGAAAGCATTAAATCAAAATGATAAAGAATTATATATTATCGGCGCTTCAGAACGTATCAGCCGTTTATTCGAAATTACAGGTTTAAGCGACTTGATGCACGTAAATGAAGGATCGGAGGTAGAATGACATGGAAGCGAAGCGGAATGTAATTGAAATGAAGCTGCCGGCACAAGCTGAATATGTCAGTTTAATCCGATTAACATTATCGGGCGTGTTTTCACGTGCGGGTGCTTCATATGAAGATATCGAAGATGCTAAAATTGCGGTAAGTGAAGCAGTCACAAATGCTGTAAAACATGCATACAAAGAAGAAGAAGAAATCGATCCCTCTATTTATTTATGTTTTGAAATTTACGATGATAAAATTAGAGTTGTTATTTCTGACCAAGGCAAGAGCTTCGATTACGAAGAGAAGAAAAAAGAACTTGGTCCATACAGTGAAAATGAAAATATAGACTTCTTAAGAGAAGGCGGATTAGGTTTATTCTTGATTGAGTCATTGATGGATGAAGTTAAAGTAAACAAGGACAATGGTGTAACGATAAGCATGATCAAGTATATAAAAAAAGAGCAGGTGCACAATAATGGCGAAAGAGTCGAAATCAACTAACGATATTTCACCACAACAAATCAACGAATGGATCAGACAACATCAGAATGAAGAAAATACCAGTGCCCAAGACAAACTTGTCAGACATTATCAAAAATTGATTGAATCTTTAGCTTTCAAATATTCAAAAGGACAATCACACCATGAAGACTTGGTTCAAGTAGGAATGGTAGGACTTATCGGTGCCATAAATCGATTTGATATCAATTTTGGCAGAAAGTTCGAAGCCTTCTTGGTGCCTACGGTAATCGGTGAAATTAAAAGATACTTAAGAGATAAGACTTGGAGCGTTCATGTTCCAAGACGTATCAAAGAAATTGGTCCAAGAATTAAAAAGACCACTGATGAATTAACAAATGAACTTGAACGTTCGCCATCAATTGCCGAAATCGCAGATAGATTAGAAGTTACAGAAGAAGAAGTATTAGAAGCGATGGAAATGGGACAAAGTTACAATGCGTTAAGTGTAGACCACTCCATTGAGGCAGATAAGGATGGTTCAACGGTCACGTTACTTGATATTATGGGTGAGCAAGAAGATGGTTATGATTTAACCGAGAAACGAATGATTTTAGAAAGAATCTTACCTATTTTATCTGATCGTGAACGTGAAATTATTCAATGTACTTTCATTGAAGGGTTAAGTCAGAAAGAAACAGGTGAACGCATTGGCTTAAGTCAAATGCATGTCTCACGATTGCAACGTAATGCAATTAAAAAGTTACAACAAGCGGCGAAGAAATAATGCCGAAAATAAAGAATCGCAATCTTTAGAAAGGGCTGAGATACATTATGTATTTCAGTCTTTTTCTATTCTTATGATACTATGGAAACAAGAAAATGAATTTGAGGTGCAGATATTGAATAACGAATTAATCAACTCAATTGAAAAACAACATCACTTTTCAAAAAAACAAATTACTGAAGTGCTAGCATTACTAGAAGAAAATAACACAGTTCCATTCATCGCACGTTATCGAAAAGAGCGTACAGGTGGACTAGATGAGGTCGAAATTAAAAAGATTGCCGACGAATATCATTACATGGAACAGCTTCAAAAGAGAAAAGAAGAAGTTTTACATAACATAGAACAACAAGGTTTATTAGATGACCAGTTAACAGCGGATATTTTAAAACAAACGAAGTTGCAACGTGTGGAAGATTTATATAGACCGTTTAAACAAAAGAAAAAAACACGTGCAACAGAAGCTAAACGAAAAGGATTAGAGCCTTTAGCAAAATGGTTGATGCAAAGTAGTATTGATCAATCACCTAAAACTTATGCAGAAGCATTTTTAAATGAAGAAGTGACATCAGCTGCTGATGCGTTAGCAGGTGCACAAGATATTATTGCAGAATGGGTTTCTGATAATCCTAAATATAGAAATAAAATTTTGACACAGACACAAAAACGAGGACTCATCACAAGTCAGAAAAAGAAAAAAGCAGAAGATGAGAAAAAGACATATGAAATGTACTATGAATTTTCAGAGCCGATTCATAAAATAGCCAACCATAGAATATTAGCGATGAATCGCGGCGAAAAAGAAAAAGTATTATCAGTGAAGATTGAAATGGATACAGATTCATTAGAAAGAGAAATTGCACGCCAAGAAATTAAAGGTCAGCATGAAGGTACAACTTATATTGAAGCGGCAATTAAAGATAGTATGAAACGTTTGATTATGCCATCAATCGAGCGAGAAATTCGCACTGATTTGACGACTAAAGCTGAGAATCATGCGATTGATGTATTCAGTGTTAACTTAAAACATTTATTATTACAACCACCATTGAAAGGAAAACAAATTTTAGGTGTTGACCCTGCATTTAGAACAGGGTGCAAATTGGCTGTAATTAATCCGTATGGTACATTTATTGCAAAAGGTGTGATGTATCCGCATCCTCCAGTTTCAAAAACAGCGCAAGCAGAAAAAACATTTTTACAATTTATCAATGATTATGATGTTAAATTAGTAGCTATTGGTAATGGTACGGCAAGTCGTGAAACTGAACAATTTGTGGCTGATTTAATTCAAAAACATAACTTAGATGTTCAATTTATTATTGTGAACGAAGCGGGTGCGTCTGTTTATTCTGCATCTGAAATCGCAAGAACAGAATTTCCTGATTTCCAAGTAGAAGAAAGAAGTGCAGTTTCAATTGGACGTCGTGTACAAGATCCGTTGAGTGAGTTAGTAAAAATTGATCCAAAATCAATTGGTGTGGGTCAATATCAACATGATGTTAATCAAAAAGCACTTGAAAATGCTTTGAATTTCGTAGTAGAAACAGCCGTTAACCAAGTTGGTGTAGATGTGAATACAGCTTCACGTTCATTATTGCAACATGTTTCAGGTTTATCACCGCAAATCGCACAAAACATTATTGATTATCGCGAAGAAAATGGAGTCATTAACCATCACAAACAAATTGCCAAAGTAAAACGTCTAGGCCCTAAAACATTTGAACAAAGTATCGGATTCTTACGTATTGTAAATGGTAAAGAGCCGTTAGATAATACATCAATTCACCCTGAGAGTTATGCGATTGCATATCAATTATTAGAGCAACAAGGTTTGAGTGCAGAAGATCTTGGTACAACACATCTTAAAGAGGTATTGAACAAACTAGACTTAAAACAATCTGCTGAGCAATTAAACGTAGGTCTACCAACTTTAGAAGACATTGTGGCTGCGTTGATTGCACCTAATCGAGATCCACGTGATGAATATGAAACGCCGATTTTAAAATCCAACGTATTATCTTTAGAAGATTTAACCAAAGGAATGAAATTGAGCGGTACTGTTCGAAATGTCGTTGACTTTGGTGCATTTGTAGATGTCGGTGTTAAACAAGATGGCTTAGTGCATATATCTCAATTAGCGAAACGTTTCGTGAAAAATCCAATGGATATTGTCAATGTAGGAGATATTGTAGATGTTTGGGTACTTGATACAGATACAGTGAAAAATAAAGTTTCATTGACAATGATTAATCCTAATGAGTAATAACTGGATGGATAATGAGAAGTTGCAACAACTTACAGAGAAAATTTCCAGACAATCATTTGGATGGGAATTCAAACACGAGGCTTATTTCAATAATAGGTTAAGAACAACAGGCGGAAGATATTTGTTGCAGTCTCATAATATCGAAATCAATCCGAAACAATATGAACAGTTTGGAGAAGCGGCTATTATTGATATTATCAAACATGAACTATGTCATTATCATCTCCATCTGCAAAAACGAGGTTACCAACATAAAGACAAAGAATTTAAGCAGTTAAGTCAAAAAGTTGGTGCACCAAGATTTTGCAGTGCTGTTAAAAGTTATGAAGAACGGGCGAACTATGTATATCAATGTCAATCATGCAAAAAATCTTTCTTGCGCATTAAAAAAGTGAATACACGAAAGATGGTTTGTGGTCATTGTCACGGTAAGTTAAAACTACAAAAGAAATTATAGTAATCAATACCGAGTATCTAAGGTGTTAAGCCTTGGATGCTCGGTTTTTTACTACGATTAAAATAAAAACAAGAAAATATGAACTTTAGTGTTGACTCAACTCTGAGAATGTTATATGATAGTTCATGTCCTAAAAAAACGACATTAAATATTTGAAACGAACTTTAACGCTTTGTTAAAAACTTTTAAAAAGTTATTGACATGATATTACGAGAGTGTTACAATAGAGTACGTTGTTAAAATAAATGATTAATGAAATCAAACCCAAGCGGTCGTGGCGGAATGGCAGACGCGCTAGGTTGAGGGCCTAGTGGGAGAGATCCCGTGGAGGTTCAAGTCCTCTCGGCCGCATCAACATTTCATTAATTTACGAATATATGCGGGTGTAGTTTAATGGCAAAACCTCAGCCT